>CAYJIA010000114.1:0-1586 GCA_964370115.1 uncultured Eubacteriales bacterium | reverse complement strand
ACTCGCTACCTCCACCTTGGCAAGGTGGCGCTCTACCAGATGAGCTACGCCCGCATCAAACATTTGTAATTATATCAGAGAACTAAAAGTTTGTCAATAATAATTTCACTATTATTTTTCATATACATTAATATTTTTTCAGTTATCACAGAATTCGCAAAGTGAAAATTACTCACATATACTTTTAAAATTAAATTTCGACATATATAATTAAAATTAAACAAAAATATACAAATTTTGCTAGTGAATTCGGAGGTGATGTAGTGAGTGTCGGTAAAAATAACATTTCAAATTTAGCTAAAATGCTGAGTCAACTTAGAAAGAAAAATGGGCTTAGGCAGGCAGATGTAGCCGAGCTTTTAAACGTGTGTCGCTCTACCTACAGTTACTATGAATCGGGTAAAACCGAGCCTAGTTTTAACACTCTTTGCAAGCTTGCAACTATTTTCGGCGTAGATGTTCAAGACTTCTCTACCTTAGAGAGCACCTCAATTACTTTAAGGGACAGCGACGCTGCATCTTCGCACACACAAAAAAGCAATGCAAAAACTCCAAAAACCATGAGGGATCTTTCCACGGAAGAAAGAAAACTGATAGCAGCTTTTAGAATGTCTAACCCAAAAAACAAAAGAAAAATGTATTCTGCCCTAACAGAGGACAATAAAAAATAAGCAAACTTCGATTTTTTCCGAACAAAGATAACCACAATCTTCTTTGTTCGGTTTTCACATATGCGCCTGTAGCTCAGTGGATAGAGCACCAGCCTCCGACGCTGGGTGTCGTTGGTTCGAATCCAATTAGGCGTGCCAGTCGAGCACCTCGACACGCAATTCCGTCGTAGTTTATGCTGCGACGGAATTTTCTTGCACTTTGAATGTTGGATTATTTGATTAAATTAAATCTATTTTCTCGGTGCTCACACATCTATCCTTATCGAACACCATTTTCACGCACCAAGGCATTTTCTTTACCATAGCCATAAAATCGTCGTAGCCATATGAGTTATCATAGTGGTGTATAATTTGAGAAAGTGCTGTGCCATGTGTGCCTACTATAATATTTTTATCTTTATATTTTGTTAGTACTTCTGCTAAGGCTTTAATATTTCTTTCTCTTACTTCTCTTAAACACTCGCCGTCAATAAACTTATAGTCAAAATCTTCCCACTGTTTTTTAATATATCCCCAAAAATCCTCAATCCATACGCTGTCCACTCTGCGCTCTCTAAAATCATCAATTAACTCTATTTCCAAATTATTCTTCCAAGTAAAATCAGAAATTGTATCTACCGACCTTTTATATGGGCTTGATAGCGCTACATTTATATTCTTGTCAGATAAAAATTCGGTGACTATTTTTCTGCTTTCCCACCCTTTTTCTGTTAAAGGTCTAATGTCATCTTGGTGTACGTTATGGTCAGACTCTGCGTGTCTGATGAAATATATTGTTGTCATTATATTCTCTCCTACTTTTATCAATTCTTTATGCTTTAGAGTTTTTCCATTCATCCAGCATATCACTTATAGATTGATATCTATTTTCTCTATCATCACTTACAGCCTTTATGAGTACATCATATAGTTTTT
>CAYJIA010000113.1:0-1772 GCA_964370115.1 uncultured Eubacteriales bacterium | reverse complement strand
ACGCCCTTTGCGCAACTATGTATAAATGCATTACCGGAATTACACCCGATGAGGCGAGTGAAAGAATGGTAAGCGACACTATAAGACCGTCGTCACAATTCGGTGAATACATAGACCCTGTAAAAGAAAGCGCAATTATGAGAGGCTTGTCGGTAAAGCAAAATTTTAGACAGCAAAATATTGATGAACTTAACAGAGAGCTGTATGATAGAATTCCACATGCATTGGAATTACAACAAAATACACAAAGCATGCCTGTAAAGGATGTTGAGGTATTAAATCAAGGTACAAAAAACACTAATACAAAGACGATAATGATAGCAGTGGTATCAGCAGTTTTACTTATTGCCTTTATTGCAATATTGGTACCGATTTTAAATAGGGGAGATGAAAGTGTATCTTCTGAGCTTTCAAACAGTGAAATAGAAAGTGAGGTCAGTGGTCAAGTGTCCAAAGACGAATCTAAAGAGATTACTGAAGTAGGCGATATTTTCATTATATCAGAAGATGAGGGCGTTGAAATTGATATGGGCTATCTTTATGATGAAATTACTAAACAAGCTGAAGCCCTAAACTATAATATATTAAGTATTTCAAGCAGCACAGAACGGGGGATTTTAGAAACTTGGGAAAACGTGGAGTATGAACTAATGGTAGCCAGTGTGGTGTTAATTACAAGTGATGAGCGGCTTGAGAAACATATTCAAGATAGTGGAAATACATATGCAGTTATTGGTGATTATGGAAATGGATATAAGGCATATGGTATATCGGGGATATCTTCTTCAGACGAAGAGAAAGTAGAGGCGCTAAAAGAAATATTTAGTACAATAACATTAAATATAGAAACAACTCCTGTGCTAAGCCACGAAGAAGAAGCGGAACTTGCAATGTATCAAACTTATAACTCAATTATCACAGACTACGAAACAACTTACGGAGCCTTTACATCAGAACCGTTTAATGAAAATCAGCTTTTAAAAGGCGTAAGCTTTATAGATTTGATAGACTTTAATTCAGATGGTGTTGATGAGCTACTGCTTGTTTATGCACCGGCAGACAAAACTATGTCTGAATTAATGTCGTTTTCTGATGCATATTTTATGAACAATAACTGTGTAGATATTTGGGGAATAGATGAAAACGGTGAGATAAGTAAAATATGGACGCAACAACTTATGGTTTACGGCAACGGAGGAATTGACTATTCGCTAGAGCTTATCTATTCTGATGTGGTGTACTTAGGAGCAGGGCATGAATTGAGCTCAATGAGTTACAGTAGCTATATAGATAATGGCTTTGAGGTAGTAAGAACTTACGATACTGTTTATAGTGCTGATAATTTAGGCGGAGATAATTTTATAAACGGAGAGCCGATAGATTCTACTGTGTTTTATAATGATTATAAAACCTTTACAGAAAACTCGAAAATCTTTTGTATAACTTATGCCACGAAAAGTGAAGCGGAAGATATCAAGCGTATAACGGATGAAACAAAAGAATTTATTGAGCTAAAAATTAGATAGCCGTGAATTTTAGAAAGGAAGATTATGAAAAAAATAATTTCAATTTTACTTATGCTAAGTATGGTATTCTCCCTTGTGGCTTGCTCGACCGAGCCTATATCTGATGTGGTTGATAATGATAATTCTGTTGTGAGTGGCGAGGTTTCGGAGGAAGTTTCGGATAACGAAGATGCGGCTCGGAATATTTCTCTTGATGAAATGTCGGAGGGAGAATTTGAGGCTTTTAATTATTTAATAAGTGCAGAT
>CAYJIA010000112.1:0-1778 GCA_964370115.1 uncultured Eubacteriales bacterium | reverse complement strand
AGTATCAAAAGCCAAGAAAGTCCACAGTGGAAGCTTTCGAGTATAAACATCTCAAAAAGGTGTTTGTCGTCATGCGAGGCGACACCCCACTCGTTGTCGTGATAATCTATATAAGTCTGTGAATTTTCAAGGTTTGGCCAGTTACATCTTTGCATAGTTTTCCTCCACTCATTTTTTAGTGAATAAATTATAGCATAAATAAATGTTTAGGTCGATAGTAAAGTTCATATAAAAGACTATGCTTGACTAAGCTTTAAGTTTTGGTTATAATTTTTCTATTATAAATCAATGAGAAAGGAGATAAAAAATGGCTGGTTTAGTTTTAGAGGGTGGCACTTTTAGGGGAATGTTTTCTGCAGGCGTTATGGATGCTATGCTTGACTATGACATAAATTTTGATTACATCATAGGTGTGTCGGCTGGCATTGCAAACGGGGCTTCGTATATTTCGAGGCAAAAAGGCAGAAATATGGAAATAATGAGAAAGTATCGAAACGACAGCAGATACCTCTCAAAGCGTAATTTTATTCGTTGTGGCTCGATGTTTGGTTTGGATTTCGTGTATGATGAAATTCCAAATAAGCTTGTACCATTTGACCACGATACCTACCAAAAGTTTAAAGGAAAAATAAAAATAGTCGTAACCGATGCAAAGACTGGTGAGGCTGTATACATGGACGGAAAAAAATTAGATAAAAAATGCACCTTGCTCAGGGCGACCTGTGCGCTACCGTTTTATTTTCCTGCTATAACGATAGACGGCAGGCAGTATTTTGACGGTGGAATAGCGGACTCGATACCCATAGAAAAATCTGTACTTGATGGAAATAAAAAGAATGTGGTAATTTTGACCCAGCCTGAAAATTTTGTAAAAGGTCAGAGTAAATCGGCAAAACTCGGGGCGAAAATGTACAAAAGAAAATTTGCGGGAATGTCAAAGGCCATGTTGGAAAGACCAGAGAAATATAACAAAACACTGGATTATATTAAAGAAATAGAGCAAAATACACCAGAGGATATTGTAGTCATAAGGCCTGATTATGCTATGAGCTCGTTTGAGTCGGATGTTGAAAAATTGTATGAGGTGTATATGCACGGCTTTGAAGTAGCGCACAGAAATATTGAGAAAATTTTAAAATTAGTAGGAGAATGAAAATGCGTAAAGTTAAAATTTATTTAGCGGTAAGTTTAGATGGATATGTAGCCCAAAAGGACGGCGGAGTGAGCTTTTTACAGGGAGACGGCAGTGATGCAGATAGCATGGGTGGATATTTTGATTTTTATGAAAATGTTGGCGATGTCATAATGGGTTATAACACATATCACCAGGTCGTAACAGAGCTTGCAGTCGGAAATTATCCATATAAAGGCAAAAAAAGCTATGTTCTCACAAGGAAAAATATAGAAAATGAAGAAGAGATATTTTTTGTGAATAAAAGTGTGGCAGAGCTTCTAGGTGAGCTAAAGTCAAATGGTGACGAGGGTGATATTTGGATAAACGGCGGTGCGTCAATTGTCAATCAAGTTTTAAAGGCGGATATGGCAGACGAGATTACTATATCGGTAATTCCAACGATTTTAGGCGGTGGAATTAGGCTGTTTGAAGAAAATGAAAATGAAATTAAGCTAAGACTAAAATCCACAACTAACTACAACGGGATTGTGGATTTGGTGTATGAAAAGAGGTAGGCTTTTATTAAAATTCACCATTCCTGCGTTTTTGTTAGTATTGGATTTCGTTTTCTGCGGAAAACGCCAAAGGCTCTGCCTTTTGAATC
>CAYJIA010000111.1:0-2063 GCA_964370115.1 uncultured Eubacteriales bacterium | reverse complement strand
ATATTATGCCTATAGAAACTTATTTAAACATGATTGATGACAAAACAAAAGAGCAGGTTATGCCGATAATTTCATATATTGAAGATAATTATAAATCAGCTGTATTTGATGAAAAATACTCTGAGAAAACTCTAATCCCTACATGGCGACTAAACGGAAAATATGTTGCCGTTGGGTGCAGAAAGAAATATATCAGCGTTTATTTTGCAAGTATTGAAGCGGTGGAGGCGGTTAAATCAGGTACCGACTCGCCTTATGTAATCGCTCGAAAAGGTTGTGTTAATATCTGCTACAATATAAAAAAGATGCCGTATGAGGCGATTTTTAAGGGGATTGATATAACTTTTGCTATATAATTATCCCCTCGCAGTGGTCAACCTCATGCTGAATAATCTGTGCTGTAAAGCCTTTATAGGTCTTTATTCGCTTTTGCATTTTCTCGTTTTGATACTCGACCTTTATGCTCTTATACCGCTTAGTAGGGCGTGTTCCCACAAGAGATAGACAGCCCTCTTCTGTTTTAAATGGCTCGGAGTATTTAATAATTTTCGGATTTATCATGACGAGATATTCACCTTCGTCGTCCACGGCTATTATATTTTTAAGGTAGCCTATCATATTTGCGGCAAGCCCAACACAGCCCTCCTTGTTCGCTTCAAGCGTGTCGAGCAGGTCGGTGGCAATGTATAAATCAGCCTCCAAGGCTTCGGTGCTTTTTTGAGATAGAAAGGCTTCGTCTTTTACAATTTCTTTTATCATTATAGTTCTCTTTTCGTTTATTGTCTTAATTATATAGTACTTAAGTTTACAAATCAACAGCTGTCACTTTAAGATGCAATCATCATTAAGGTAACAGCTGTTTTGTGTTTAGTTGATTTTATTTCTACACTTCATTTTTTTCTTATACTTCCAATCATAATATGAAGTAATTACCTTAATATGCCACTGGCTTTTTCTTGTTATTGTTCTTAACCGTGCTACGGGAGTTGTTCTTTCCTTATTGGGAGTGCAATGATACTAGCAGAAAATCTGGCGATGTAGATTGCTCATACTTTTCTAAAATAAAGACAACTGATTTATAATCACACTATCCCTTTTTCGCTCGGTTATAATCGCTTCTGGGTTAACCTCGCCGATAAGCACAGGCGATAGCGGATTGTGTCTGTCCATATTTGCGAGTGCGATTTTCTCATTTTGCAGTGCATAACAATAGTTGCACCCATTTGCACAGCAGTTATACGTCCCGATGTCTATGCTCTCAAGGCACAGACATTCGGGGCGTTGGTTTTTGTCCCTACTGTCGGCGATAGAGCAGTCCAAAACCTTTTCGGTAATGCATTTGTCAATGCAAGCACCGTGCTTTATTCCATATTTTTCGAGGTCGATTTTCTCGGCACAGGTGTAAATCTCAAATCCGTTTTCCTTTGCTATGCACCCAAAAATTTCCGCAAGTTTACTGATATTTTGCTTCGTCATAAGATAAGCTGGGTCTTTGCCCATTCTCGACGTAACATTTTTATAGCTGTCCACAAAGCTAATAACACAGCGCTCGGTGCTGTTTTTTAGGCGGTTCGCCATATATAAAAATCGCTCTGCATGGTAGTCTATCGTGTAAACATCATCAATAATTATCGGGTCGTACCTCCATATCATGCGGTGCTTGCCAAGCTTTTTTGCAAGGCTTATAAAGGTATCAATGAGAAGTTCTTTGTCGGGCAAATTTCGCTCGGTCTCTTTGCCATAGGGCGTGAGGGTAAACTCAAAATAATAGCTATAACTCATGCTGTCAATCTCGGGGAGATATTTTAAAAATGGTATGGGATTTTTCGTCCAAAATACTATTATATCGACATCACTTGGAGTTAAAAAGGCTTTAGAATAGCGGTTATTGTTGTACGGGTTTTGAATTAGTACATACCCTTCTTTAAGGCGGTTTACAAACCACTCACCGTAAAAAGAGGGTATATCGGTGCGCCTTGTTGCGCTGATTATCATAGCAAAAACCTCCTTTTACGGTTGCGGTGTCCTATAATTTTCCACCGCATAATCATAGCTCTCAAACA
>CAYJIA010000110.1:0-2157 GCA_964370115.1 uncultured Eubacteriales bacterium | reverse complement strand
GGAACATTTGCCCACACTGCGGTTTTGATGAAAATAATTATGAGCACTCGGCGCATCATTTGCCCATGGGTACGGTGCTTGCGGGTAAATATCTAGTCGGAAAAGTATTAGGTGAGGGCGGATTTGGCATTACATATATAGGTATAGACTTGAATTTAGAGATAAAAATGGCTATAAAAGAGTATTACCCAAACGGATTTGTCACAAGAGAAAACAACACGACTGTGTTTTCGTATAAAGGTGAAAAAGCAGATTTTTTTGCAAGCGGAAAGGAAAAATTTTTAGACGAGGCAAAAACTCTTGCAAAATTTAGAACAAAGCCCGGAGTTGTGTCGGTAAGCGATTTCTTTGCCGAGAACTCCACGGCCTATATAGTCATGGAATACATAGACGGAATGACATTTAAATCATATCTTTCCAAAATGGGCGGAAAACTACCGTCAGAACAAGTTTTTGAGATGATGAAACCTGTCATTAAAACACTTGGTGAAATACACTCAGTCGGCATGATACACAGGGACATAAGCCCCGATAATTTGATGATAAGCCATAGCGGAGATGTAAAACTTTTAGACTTTGGAGCGGCGAGAAATTTCACCCAGGCAGGAAATAAAAGTCTTTCGGTAATGTTAAAACCCGGTTACGCTCCCGAAGAGCAGTACAGAAGCCGTGGTATACAAGGGCCATGGACGGATATTTACGCCCTTTGCGCAACTATGTATAAATGCATTACCGGAATTACACCCGATGAGGCAAATGAGCGCATGCGAAACGAAACTTTAGCAGCGCCGTCGGGGTTAGGAGTATACATAGAGCCCATAAAAGAAATGTCGCTCTTGAAAGGGTTGTCGGTCTATCAAGAGGGAAGACAACAGAGTGTAAATGAATTGTTGGCAGAACTTTATGTGGAAGCAGTACCTGTGCCGCAGACCACACAGTATATGCCACAGACAAACGTAAATACAAGCCAGTTCACGAGTATACCTCAACAAAATTTTACAAATATGCAGTACACGTATAATAATATATCGCAAGCTGCTAGCGGCAAGGAAAAGCTAATCTCTTTAAAGAATACGATTGCATATACATTGAACGTGTCGGTGCTTTTATACTTTTTTATCATTTTAGTTATAGATGTCCTGAATTTGCTTAGAGGTAGTTTTCATGAATCAATTAACATATATATAGTTTTTGATGTAATAGTAGTTGCGAGCTCTTTTCTAATGGCTGTGTTTAGAGTAAATAAAAATTTATTAATTTCAATTTCTGCTTTGCAGTTACTAATGGTGCTACTTCCAAGAATTATTGTTAATTCTATTTATGAGTTGGGCTTAATGATGGAGTGGGAAGAAGTTATGTTCGTTATAGTGATTTTAGTATCAATTTGCTGCATAATTTCCTTAAAAGATAAGGACTTATCAATTGAATTAAATTCAGGTAGCTTTAAAAGTGCATTGATAAGTGCGATTTGTTTAGTGTCAGCTATTTTTTTTATTGATGCTACAACAATTTATCAAATTTATTTTGATAGTGGATATATAACTTTTAATTCGATGTTTTTACTAATAAGTAGGTCATTTGTTTGTGCGTTGTTGCAAATCTTAATAGTTGTATTTATAAAAAACACAAGACTAGTTTTAATTTTTTCCTGCTTGAGTATTGCTTTGATTTTCTTTGGATTTGCAACATTCTGGATCGTAATAGATATTATATGCCTAGTTTTAACTCTTGCTACAATAGTTTTAACAATGATAAATAAGAATTTGCAGACTAAAACAACTAAGCTGTAAGCGGTGTTTGAGCCAATGTAAGCAAAGAAATGGAGTGTTAGTATGATTAAAAAAGCAGTTTTATGTATATTTATGGCTATAGTATTCTCGTTTTCTGTCTTCGCACAAGAGGCGACTACACTAGAGCTTAATATAGAAAATTATGATGTCTTGGAAAAAAGACTTAATGTGTATTTTAATGTAAGTGGAGAAATTACAAACGAAAATATTACGGCTAAGCTTGATAATAATGAACTTGAACTTAGCGCACTTACCACAGTGTCTGAAGATGTGTCACTGTCAAGTTATCTGTTTTTAATAGATGTTTCGGGTTCTATCACTCAAACTCAACTTGAAACCATAAAAGATATGCTTTACTTATTTGCCG
>CAYJIA010000109.1:0-2400 GCA_964370115.1 uncultured Eubacteriales bacterium | reverse complement strand
GCTTTTTGCGAAAAGCGACTCGGAGCTCTGCTCCAAGACCTCGAAATTTTTTGAAAAAAATTTAGTAAAACCTTTAATCAAAAATCCGAAGGATTTCACTATCACTCTTCACTGAAAAATCTTAAAGAGTTTTCTCCAGTCCAACTCTAAGTCTTCTAAGCGCCTCTTCTTTGCCTAAAATCGCAAGAATTTCCATTGCGCCTCCCGGAGTTACCGTCACGCCTGCCGCTGCAATTCTAACAGGCCATAAAAGCGTTCCGTTTTTAACCTCAAGTTTTCCTGCAAGCTCAATTAAAACTTCGTGAATTTTTGTTATCTCCCAGTTATCCACAGCCGACAAAGTTTCTATCGCTTTTTCTAGCATAACAGGTGCGTTTTCTAAGTTCGACTTGCTTTTTTTATTGACAAAAAGTTCTTTGTCGTACTCAGGTAATTCTTTAAAGAAAGAAAGCACTGTAGGTATTTGATTAAGCTTTGTCACCCTTGGTTTTAAAATATCGTCAAGCACATTAAATGGAACTTCTCTGTCGCCAAACACTTCTTTATAGTAAGGCACTGCAAGTTCTCTAAATTTCTCGTTTGACATATTTCTTATATATTCGGCGTTAAACCACAAAAGTTTATCGTAGTCAAAAACCGCAGGAGACTTGCTTATTCCGTCTATCGAAAACGCCTCTTCTAGCTCTTTTAAAGAGAAAATTTCTGTGTTATCTTTTGGTGCCCAGCCAAGTAAAGCGATGTAATTTACAACAACTTCTGCCAGATATCCATCCTCTATAAGTCCTTCAAAGCTTGTTGAACCGTGTCTTTTTGAAAGCTTGGAAACACTGCCGTCCTCGTTTTTTCCCATGATTAATGGCAGGTGAACATAGGTTGGAATTTCCCAGCCGAATGCCTCGTAAAGCATGGAGTACTTAGGAGTCGAGGTGAGATACTCAGAACCCCTTACAACGTGGGTAATAGCCATTAAGTGGTCGTCTATTACATTTGCAAAGTTATAAGTCGGATATCCATCGGATTTTACAAGCACTTGGTCCTCAATCTCTTTATTGTCAATGCTAATCTCGCCGTAAACCTCGTCGACAAACATAGTCGAACCATCAAGTGGCATTTTTTGTCTTATAACATAAGGCACATTTGCCTCTAAGTTTTTAGCAATTTCCTCATCACTTAAGTCACGGCAATGTCTGTCGTATCCACCAAACTCACCCTCTGTGTGAAGACCGTCAAGCCTTTCTTTAGTGCAAAAACAGTAGTAAGCTTTTTTATTTTCTACAAGTTTTTTTGCATATGGCAAATATAAATCTTTTCTCTCACTTTGAACATAAGGTCCGAACTCTCCACCTACATCGGGACCCTCATCGTGATTTAGCCCTACTTTTTTAAGGGTATCGTATATCACCTGAGTTGCACCCTCCACAAGGCGTTCTCTGTCTGTGTCTTCTATTCTTAAGATGAAATCTCCACCTTTTGATTTTGCAACTAAATACTCATAAAGCGCAGTTCTAAGGTTTCCAACGTGCATAAAACCCGTAGGACTTGGCGCAAATCTTGTTCTTATTTTTGACATTTTAAATGGCTCCTTTTTAAACATATTATTATTTATTATATCAAATTTTAAAGGCTATGGCAAGAACTCATTGTTTTTTATGATAAAGGCATTTCGATATAATCTATATCAAAACAATCAAGAATTTTCTCAAAAGCTTTTATATGGCACATCGCTTCATCTTTTGACAAGTTATAAGTTTCTGTAAGCTCCATAAGCCTGCAATTTTTAAAGCTGTTTTCAAAAATTATATAGTCAAAATCAGAAAAATCCCCGCTCGCAAATTCTTCAAAAGCTAACTTATAAACATTGACATACTCGGAAAGCTCCTCTGCAAACTCTGGAAAGCTGCGGCCTTTTAGCACACCTAAAATAGGATTTACAAAAAGCTCTCTCCCATTTTCCTCATACCTAACAAGCCTTATATCATCAAGCAAAACAGTGTTTTCCACAAGCTCGCCCGAATAAATGGTGAAGTTTAAAATTATATGCCTGTACGTATTTTTAGTAAAATATGCGGTGCGGTAAAAGTTTATAGGGTTGTCTGCATCTCTTTCAAAATAAACTTTAACCCTACTCCCTTTGCTTTTCAAGCTCTTTTCGAGCTCTAGTACAGCATCGTGATTTGATGCGTTCTCCAAAAAAATTATCTTAGGCATAAACTCCACCCTCTTTATAAATTATTTTTAATTATATCACAAAAATTTACCACACTCAAATCTTGACAAACCTTCCCACAAATGATATAATTTCAAAGTTAAATAAGCGGCAGTGCTGGAATCGGCAGACAGGCACGTTTGAGGGGCGTGTGTCTTTGACGTATGGGTTCAAGTCCCATTTGCCGCACCAAA
>CAYJIA010000108.1:0-2457 GCA_964370115.1 uncultured Eubacteriales bacterium | reverse complement strand
AAGGGTCATTTCAGCACTTTTTGTGTATGACATCCAGATGTGTCACACCTTCTGGCGCAGAGGATGCGACTCGAACGCACAATGCCTTTCGGCACACCACATTTCCAATGTGGCTCCTTACCATTAGAATACCTCTGCATATTAAGTCGGCGAAAACCGACTTAAATATTATACATCTTTTCAATCAAAAAATCAATAGTTTTTTTGATTTTCCTTTAACCCTCATCTACAATTATTACTAGGGTTAGTAAATCTACTGCACTTATCTTTCCATCTTTATTAAAATCCGACGCCATGATGCCCACGCTGTCTAAAATCGTTTTATTTACTAGGTGCTCCATCACAGCGTCTATATCCGCTGTGTTTATTGTGCCTGATTTATTACTATCACCCATCACTACTGCTGTATATTGGATGTCGTCTAAAACAATTTTGTAACCCGTTCTGGTGTTTCCGCTTGTCAGCAGTTTATCATAAGCATCATATACTTTTGCACCTGTTTTGTTCCTAAACTGATATACCGTCTCACCTACAGGTATAAAAATATACTCACCGTCTACCTCGTATCCACTGAGTTCACTTTTATCAAAATTTTCATCTTCTTCGCCTTCAACATCGTCATCCTCAATGTCTTTATCGTCAAAGTTTAAGTAATCATATTCTATATAATAAATACCTTCATCGCTTTTATAAAACACACCTTTTTGTCCTAAGTGTAGTATCTCTCCATCTAAAACAACCGATTTATCTCCTATACCCAATTCATATTTTATAAGCAAGTCCGCGGTTTTTACATAGTAAATTGTATCTTCATCTTCTACTGCATTAAATGTGAAATTTTCTTTTGCCGAGGTATCTACAATCCCTACTCCGATTTTTTGCACATCTTCCCCATTTATATTATAAAAACATCCATCCCCACCTACTAATATATTATCCGAAATGATTTCGTGTGGGAAAATTTGTGTTTCTACTGTTTTTATAATTGTATAACTTTCAACCTCTATGATATGGAGTTTATTTCCAGAATATACATATACAAAATCATTTAAGGTTTGTAGAAATTCAATGCTTGTCTCAAATGTAATAAATTGGTCTAAACTGCCGTTTGATTTCACAAGTGTTTGGTCGCTAAATACCGAGACAAAGTAGCTATTGTTATATTTATCAATATCAATAAACTTAAAATTCACCATAGTCTCAAACAGCTGATATTCACTCAAAACTTCTTCACTCTTTGCATCAACTGTTTTTACAATTGTAGAATTTAAAGTACTGTTGAGTAGCGTATAACTATTACCATAGCTTATAATTTTTGACGGATAATCTTCCAGCACACGCTGTGCAATAAGCTCGCCATTATAATCAAGCATTAATAAATTACTACGCATACTATTATCGGTATATATCAGATACACGCCACTGTCACTTTCGCTTAAACTGTCCACCTGTTTTACTGGCAATTCAGATAAAGAAGCCACAGAAATACTTTCATTATCATTTTCACCACTCACGGCAGTAAATACAAAAATCAGCAATGCCAGTGCCACCAAAAGAACTGCCTTTTTAAGTTTATTAACTCGCATCAGTCGCACTTCCTTTTTTTCTTAATTAAATTTTACTAAACTCACAACCACAGTAGTTTTGCCTATAAAGCCCAAACTTTTTTGATAGTTCTATTGATTTTAAGTATCCAGAATTTTTCTTAAAATCTGAGGGTAGATGTAAAACATTGAACTGCTTTGACAAATCTTCTCCGACTTGGTTTAGGAGTTGCGAATTTTTCATTGGACTTATGGAAAGCGTTGTCGTAAAGTATTTTGCTTCTTTATCCTTTGCCATTTTTGCCGTTTCAGAAAGTCTTAATTCAAAGCATTTTTTACACCTAAGCCCGCCCTCTTTTAAATCTTCCATTCCCTTTACCGCTTGCAAAAATTCATCTTTTCTCCAATCAGTTTCTACCAATTCCACAGGAAATTTTGTTCTCATTTTCGAAAGCATCTCGCCCATTTCGTTTTGTCTTTTCAAAAATTCCTTTTCCGTGTCTAAATTCGGGTTATAAAAAAGTGTTGTAATTTGAAAATGCTCGCTCAAATACTCTAAAACATAGCTACTACATGGTGCACAACATGCGTGTAGCATAAGCTTTTCTCCCTGTTTGAATTTTTTGTTTAATAGTATTTTTTCAAGCTCTTTTGAATAGTTAATCTTAATCATTTTACCCTCTACTTTTGTGTGAATTTACTGTAACAATTACTTAAATTATACCATGTACACACATTATTTTACAAGTTGTTACAATTTATAAATTTCACTTCATTTTCTCTTTTAAAACACTGTAAAATATATAAATAAGAAAAAAGAATGTGACATTTAGCCACATTCTCAGCGTGTCAAAAAAGTCCTACTTTTTTGCACACGATGCCAGACTGTCCAAAAACCTGCAAGACAAGGAAC
>CAYJIA010000107.1:0-2475 GCA_964370115.1 uncultured Eubacteriales bacterium | reverse complement strand
ATTACCTAAAAAATGTAACACTTACAGAGTTAGTTTACGAATTCTTTAGCTAATATTAAATACGAAAATGGAGCCAATTTTGGCTCCATTCAGACTGCCCTAAAACCCACAAACGCAAAAAATGAGCCAGCTTGGCTCATTTTTTTTGCTTCCTGCGTCACAAACACTTGCAAATTTCCATCATATACCCTCGTATACTTCGGTCATTTGCAAGTATTTGTTCCTTGTCTTGCAGGTTTTTGGACAGTCTGGCATCGTGTGCAAAAAAGTAGGATTTTTTTGACACGCTGAATGGAGCCAATTGGCTCCATTTTTTTGTTATTATGCTGTAGGGGATGTCCCCGAAAGTTTACCGAAAAATAAAAGGGTGCCGAAACGACACCCTTACGATTATAAATTTAAATTTGTGGGAAAATTTCGGGCGAATATGGAATTCGCCCCTACAATGGGAAATCTAAATTATGCTGTAGGGGCGCCCATTGGTCGCCAGTAGGCCTTCCACAAAATCCAAGGCAAGAGCAGAGCCCTTGCCCTACAGTTTAAAGTAATAGTGAAGAGTTGTAGTTCACGCCAACGGCGTGTTTTAATCAAAAAACGGGGAGCGTTTTCGCCACAATTCTCCATTCTCCATTCTCAATTCTAAATTCTAAATTAAACCTGAGGTAATGTCGCTAGGCTTTTTTCTAGGTCCTCGTCACTTGGGATATAGTCTGTCATTTGTCCCTCGTGGAATTTCTCGTAGGCTACCATGTCAAAATATCCTGTGCCTGTAAGTCCAAATAGGATAGTTTTTTCTTCGCCTGTCTCTTTGCATTTTATAGCCTCGTCGATTGCAACTCTTATTGCGTGACTGCTCTCTGGTGCTGGTAAAATGCCTTCTACTCTTGCAAAGTACTCGGCTGCTTCGAACACTTCTGTTTGACCTACAGCAACTGCGTCGATTAGTTTATCGTCGTAAAGTTGCGATATAGTTGAGCTCATTGCGTGGTATCTTAGACCGCCTGCGTGGTTTGCAGATGGGATAAATCCACTGCCTAGAGTGTACATTTTGCCAAGTGGGCAAACTTTTCCTGTGTCGCAGAAATCGTATGCGTATTTACCTCTTGTAAGACTAGGGCAAGATTTTGGCTCTACTGCGATAAACTTATAGTCGTTTTCGCCTCTTAGTTTTCTACCCATAAACGGAGCGATAAGTCCTGCAAGGTTACTTCCTCCTCCTGCACAGCCTATGATGACATCAGGGTCTATGCCGTATTTATCCATTGCCGCCATGCTCTCAAGACCTATGATGCTTTGGTGCAAGGTAACTTGGTTTAAAACACTGCCTAAAACATATCTATAACCGTCGCTAGTCACGGCTTTTTCTACAGCCTCACTGATTGCACAGCCAAGGCTTCCTGTTGTTCCTGGGAATTCTTCTAAAATCTTTTGACCTACTTGTGTCTCCATAGAAGGTGACGGCGTGACGGATGCGCCATAAGTTCTCATGACTTCACGTCTAAATGGTTTTTGTTCATAAGACACTTTAACCATGTAAACCTTGCAGTCTAAGTCAAAGTATGAGCTTGCCATAGACATGGCTGTACCCCATTGTCCTGCGCCTGTTTCGGTCGTAACGCCTTTTAGGCCTTGCTCGTGTGCATAGTATGCCTGTGCGACGGCTGAATTTAATTTATGGCTACCGCTTGTGTTGTTACCCTCGAATTTGTAGTAGATTTTAGCTGGGGTTCCTAGTTTTTTCTCTAGGCAATATGCTCTAACAAGTGGAGCTGGTCTGTACATTTTATAAAAATCTTGAATTCTTTCTGGGATGTCGACATAGGCTGTGTCCACGTCTAGCTCTTGTTTTGCAAGCTCTTCACAGAAAACTACGCTGAGCTCCTCTAGGCTTGCCGGCTCTAGAGTTCCTGGGTTTAAAAGTGGTGCAGGTTTGTTTTTCATATCCGCGCGTACATTGTACCACTGTTTTGGCATTTCGTGCTCTTCAAGATAAATTTTGTAAGGTATGTTTTTTTCTGACATAATAAAATTCTCCTTTAAAATAAATTTTCCCTGCAAAACGGGAAACAAAAAAGTTCCTGTCCCGCAGATGTATTAAAACTTTCTGCTGGGACAGGAACAATAAATTTAAAAGTCCTGCGGTGCCACCCGGCTTGGTGCTGTTGCACCCTCTTAATGTACGGGAAAAGTCCGATACACTTGCATTTTTTAACGAAGTGCTTTTCTCCGTACCCGTATACTCGAAATAAATTTCTTTCCACATCGCCCTTGAAAGACCATTCGGTTTATATCTAAACGCCGTTTCACACCAAACAACGGCTCTCTGAAGATTAAATGCCATAAACTTACTATTCTCTCGCATCGGTTTATTAGACTTTAACATAGTAAAGGAAGTTTGTCAAGGGTTTTTTGTTTTCTTTTTCTGTGGTAAGATTTCAAAACACTCGTCAGCTCTTTTTGCCACATCGGGTGAGT
>CAYJIA010000106.1:0-2497 GCA_964370115.1 uncultured Eubacteriales bacterium | reverse complement strand
GCATAGTCACGACCACGGTCATCACCATCATGCGGACCTGCATGGAATTAAACATATATTTTCTCATTTAGATTTATCTGAAGAGGTTAAGTGTAAAGCGGAAGAGGTTTACACTTATATTGCCAAGGCAGAAAGCCATGCGCATAATAAACCAGTGGAAGAGGTTCACTTTCATGAGGTCGGTGCACTGGATGCAGTTGCAGATGTAGTTGGTGTATGTATGCTGATTTCTGAACTAGCACCACAAAATATTGTGGTTTCGCCGATTAATGTTGGTAGCGGACTAGTAAAATGTGCACATGGAATACTTCCCGTTCCCGCTCCTGCTACGGCCCATATACTTGCAGATACGCCTACATATTCAAATAGTGTAAAGGGAGAACTCTGTACACCTACAGGCGCGGCACTGCTTAAAACATTTGCAAGTGAATTTTCTCCTCAGCCTATAATGAGAGTAGAAAAAATTGGCTACGGCATGGGTGCAAAAGATTTTGAAGTAGCAAACTGTGTTAGAGTTTTCTTAGGGGAAACTGAAGAAAAACCACAAGATATTGTAGAGCTTGCTTGCAATTTAGACGATATGACCGCAGAAGAAATTGGATTTGCGATGGAAAAAATATTTGAAAGCGGAGCGGTTGATGTTTTTACTACACCAATTGGGATGAAGAAAAGCAGACCGGCGACAATGCTTACAGCACTTTGTAAGCAAGATGTGAAACAAAAAGTTGTTGAAGCTGTGTTTAAGCATACTAGCACGATAGGTGTTAGAGAAACTGACTGTAAACGATATGAGCTTTACAGGGAGCAGGTTGAAGTTAATTCAGAGTTTGGAAAAATTAGTGCAAAAAAGTCTAGCGGTTATGGTGTAGAGAAAATTAAGCTAGAATATGAAGATTTAGCACAAATTGCAAGTGATAATAATGTAAGTATTCAACAAATTAAGGCTAAAATCAAATAAATGGAGGGAAATTTATGAAAATTGTAATAGCACCTGACTCGTTTAAAGGTAGTTTATCTGCTGAAGGAGTGTGCGAAGCTGTAAAGCAAGGTATCTTTACTGTGTGCGCGGATGCAGAAGTGATAAGTATTCCGATAGCCGATGGTGGCGAGGGTATGCTTGATGTTATACTAAAGTCTGTAAAGGCAACTAGCTATACACTTGAGGTTGCGGGACCGTATGGTAAAAAAGTAAATGCAAAATACGCCATAACAGAGGATGGCACGGCAATAATAGAAATGGCACAAGCGGCAGGGCTTACTTTGGCGGAAGAAAACGAGAAAAATCCAGCAATTTCAAGCACTTCAGGCGTTGGCGAACTTATAAAAAATGCGCTTGACAAGGGTGTAAAGAAAATAGTTTTAGGGCTTGGAGGCTCGGCGACAAACGATGGTGGTGTCGGCGCTGCTGCAGAGCTCGGGGCAATTTTCTTAGACGAAAGCGGAAATACTTTACAGGCAAACGGCGAAAATATGGCGAAGCTTGCTAAAGTAAACCTCGAAAACCTTGATAAAAGACTGTTCGAAACCGAAATTTTGATGGCTTGTGACGTGCAAAACCCTTTTACAGGTGAAACAGGTGCTACATATATATATGGCCCTCAAAAAGGTGTTACACAACAGATGGTAGAAGGCCTAGATAGCGCTATGAAGAACCTAGCAAAAGTCATGAAAGAATGCACTGGAGAAGACTTTGAAAATCATAAAGGCGCAGGTGCCGCGGGTGGCTTAGGGTATGGAATTTTAGCCTTTATGGGCGGTAAATTCTCGTCTGGCATCGAAACCGTGCTTGATATCTGTGATTTTGACAGTAAAATCGTTGGAGCTGACTTGGTTATAACAGGAGAGGGTAAAATCGATGGACAATCGGCATTTGGTAAGGTTCTATATGGCATAGGAAATAGGGCGAAAGCGCAAAATGTGCCAGTAATAGCCTTAGGTGGAGCTGTTGATAAAGAGGCAGATAAACTGATTGAATACGGAATAAGTGCAATGTTCGCTATAGAGACAGAGCCAGCAAGCCTCGAAAAAGCGATGACAGATGCCCCTATATATATAGAAGAGACTGCTAAGAACATTATGAGGGTATTTGCTTTGGGCAAAAACTAACCGAAACAGCCTTAAATAAAGAAGTTTTATAAAGATTGTAAAAAACCGAGATAATTTTTATCTCGGTTTTTTTGGCGCTATTAAGCCGTTTTTTGAAAAATGCAAAAATTTTTTTAAAAAAGTTTGAAAAACCGTGAACCTTTTTGGGCCTAGGGGTATCCTAGTAAATGTAAGCCTCAAAAATGGAAACGAGGCTAGCGGAAAAATATATTACAATTATTTTAAGGAGAAATACAACATGCGTAAAACAAAAAATACAGCGTTAAAAAGAACACTAAGCTTAATGTTAGCAATCGTAATGTTAATGTCAAGTTTTAGCCTAAGCGCATTCGCAATGGAGAGTGGAGACGGTACAGCACCTCAAAAAACTGAGGAGCCAGCACCACAACCT
>CAYJIA010000105.1:0-2699 GCA_964370115.1 uncultured Eubacteriales bacterium | reverse complement strand
TTTTACTAAATTTTTTTCAAAAAATTTCAGGTTCTTAGGACTGCGTCCTAAGTCGCTTTTCGCAAAAAGCGAAATCCAATACTCTTTTAACGCAGGAAGGGTGAATTGAAATGTCCAGTGGACATTTCAAGAGGGAAACCCTCGTCGGGGGTTTCCCTCTTTTAGTGAAGAGTTAAGAGTTAAAAGTTAAAGTTTTTTAATGATAGATTTAAAGAAAACTCCAAGGCAAGAGCAGAGCCCTTGCCCTACGATTTGAATTAAAATTTACAAAAAAACCACTGGCGGCCGATGACCGCCCCTACCGAAAAAAACTTAAGTTTAGGTGTAGGGGCGACCATCGGTCGCCAGTGAGATTTCCACAAAATTTAATAATATCCCGTAAAAAACAGCCCCGAGAGGCTGTTTTTTTTTATGAGCTTGCGCTTGGTAAATTCCCCAGATTGTTGGTCTCGTTTGCATCGGGATAAGAGCGCAGATATTCATTTCCCCTTCTCGTCGCTATTGCAACTCCTTTAATCCCACCTTGTTTTGCAAGGGCTACGCCCTCGGATTTTGACAAAATCTCGCCATTTGACAGCTCATAACCCGTTACTTTTCCACCTGACTTAATAAGTTTTGAAATACTTTTTGCATCTTTTCTTGCCACAGGACTCATAATATTTATATTGCCCGGAAGATGTCCGAAACGGTTTTTATATTGTTCACTCATGGTATTAAAACTCCTCTCAATGTTGTTTGCAAATATTTTTTCCTAAAATTTTCACGATATACAGCGAAAGCTTGGTTATTTTTTATTTTTATGAAATCTTGCAATTTTGTCGAAAATTTAGTAAAATATACATGACTTTAAATTTCTAAGGAGGCTCTTCATGAACGAGACAGCAAAAATGCAACTCGAACTAACTGCCGCAAAAGTGCGACTTGGCATAATTGAGGGAGTATTTAACGCAAAATCTGGTCACCCAGGTGGCTCACTTTCAGCAACTGAAATATTCACATACCTTTATTTTAGTGAATTAAACGTAGACCCTAAAAATCCAAAATGCGAAGACAGAGACAGATTTGTACTTTCCAAAGGCCACTGTGCACCAGGACTTTACTCTACTTTGGCTCAAAAAGGATTTTTCCCAGAATCAGAACTACAAACACTTCGCCACATAGGCGCAATGCTACAAGGTCACCCTGACATGAAAGGTACACCTGGTGTAGATATGAGCACAGGTTCTTTAGGACAAGGTATATCTGCGGCTGTAGGTATGGCACTAGCTGGAAAACTTGATAATAAAGACTACAGAGTTTACACTCTATTAGGCGATGGCGAAATAAACGAAGGACAAGTTTGGGAAGCTGCAATGTTCGCAGGACACAAAGTCCTTGATAATCTATGCGTAATTGTTGACTATAACGGACTACAAATTGACGGTCCTATAAACGAAGTCGGTGGCCCTGAGCCAATCGATTCAAAATTCGAGGCATTTGGCTTTGAAGTTATAACTGTAGACGGTCACAATTTTGGCGAGCTTGAAAAAGCATTTAATCTTGCAAAAGAGACTAAAGGCAAACCTACTGCTATTATTGCAAAAACAGTAAAAGGCAAAGGCGTGTCTTTCATGGAAAACAACGTAAACTGGCATGGTGCCGCTCCAAATAAAGAGCAATACGATGTTGCTATGGCAGAACTTAAAGAAAATTTAGCAAAACTCGAGGGTAAGGCCTAAGGGCTTTAGAAAGGACGGACAAAACACATGGCAGAAAAAATAGTTAAAGCAACCAGAGAAAGTTTTGGTGAAGCCCTTTGCGATTTGGCTAAGGATAATAAAAATATAGTAGTACTTGACGCAGACCTTGCGGCGGCTACAAAAACAGGTGTGTTTAAAAAAGCATATCCGGATAGATTTTTCAACTGCGGTATAGCAGAGTGTAACATGGTAGGTATAGCAGCAGGTCTTGCAAGCTGTGGTAAAATTCCAGTTGCTGCATCTTTTGCAATGTTCGCAGCAGGAAGAGCTTTTGAGCAAATCAGAAACTCTGTAGCTTACCCTAAATTAAACGTAAAAATAGCTGGCTCACACGCAGGCATTTCTGTAGGTGAAGACGGCGCGTCTCACCAATGCTGTGAGGACATAGCACTTATGAGAGCTATTCCTAACATGGTAGTGCTAAACCCTTGTGACCACTACGAAATGATAGAGGCTGTAAAAGCCATGATGCAAATTGACTCACCTTGCTACATTCGTCTTGGCAGACTTGCTGTAGAGAGCATCACTCACGATGTATCAGACTACAAATTTGAGCTTGGCAAAGGCATAGAGCTTAGAGACGGAAATGAGCTTACAATAATTGCAACAGGTCTTTTGGTTCAAGAGGCAGTAAAAGCTGCCGACAACCTAAAAGAGCAAGGTATAAATGTAAGAGTTGTTAATATTCATACAATTAAACCAATAGATAAAGACATCATAATAAAAGCCGCAAAAGAGACTGGCAGAATTATCGTATGTGAAGAGCACAACGTAATCGGCGGTCTAGGCGACGCAGTGGCATCTGTACTTTCAGAAAATCATCCTACACCGCTTACAAAAATTGGCGTAAACGATGTATTTGGTCACTCAGGCCCTGCAAACGACCTATTAAAACAGTTCGGTCTAAGCGCAGAGAATATTGAGAAAACAGTTAAAGAAGTTTTAGGTAAATAAATTTTT
>CAYJIA010000104.1:0-2881 GCA_964370115.1 uncultured Eubacteriales bacterium | reverse complement strand
TTAGTTGCCTGCCTAAAGAGTAAATGTCAAGGCTATACATGAAAACTCCAAATAGACCAAAAATAAGCGACAACTTAAACCGCCAGTCCGCCATTTTTACCTATGAGGGTGTTATACCCTTCTGGCATACTCATAATGAACTCGTGGCACTGCGAATTTTTTGCAGCTTCTATAACTTCGTTGTCAGTCGCGCCTTTTCTGCCTATGCGAATATTTTCCATAACTGTGTTGTTAAACAGCGTTACATCTTGGAATACGATAGAAATTTCTTTTAAAAGTGTTTCTGGCTCTACTGAATTTACATCTTCACAGCCTATGGTGATTTTACCGCTGCTCACATCCCAAAATCTTGGAATAAGCGTTGCAAGTGTAGTTTTTCCTCCACCAGATGGGCCAACAAAAGCAACGCTTTGCCCTTGTTTTATGCTTATATTTACGTTATCAATTGTTTTTTTATCTGTATTTGGATAGGTAAATGATACGTTTTCTAACGTAATGTCGGCTGTTTTAGGAGATTTTGTAGCCGTTGGTATTTTAAGTGGTTTTTCGCTTAGTAAATTGTCTATACGATCGAGTGCGTCGCTCGCTAGCATTGAGTGCTGCATAACCCACATAATTTTCATCATCATAAGTGAAGCTATAGGTGTGAAGATAAGATAAAAGAAAAAGCTTAAAAAGAAGCTTGTCATATCACTTTGACCGCTTATCATAAAGATTGAGGATAGCACCAAGAATATTGGTGTGCTCGCAAGAAATACTTGAAACATAGTCATCGGCATTCTCATTCGATATGCATACTGCGAAACATATGTTTTGTACTGCGAAATGATATTATGAAAACGTTCAAAGGAAAAGACAGATTGATTGAATGTCTTAACAACAGGAACACCACGCACATACTCGGTAGCCTCGTTATTCATGTTTTCAAGTGCAGTTTGATATTGCTTTATTCGCTCCGCTTGATTTTTTGCCATTCCAGACATCATAGAAACCACAGCCAGTACAAGAGGAATAAGACTGATAAGTCCAAGTCGCCAGTCAAACACAAATAGCACGATAAGCACTGCGACAGGTGTTGTGTATGCGCCGACTAAATCGGGTAGTTGGTGGGCAAGGTATGTTTCGGTAGCCCCTGCGCTGTCATTTATTATTCTGCAGAGTTTTCCGCTACCTATGTTAGAGAAAAATCCGAGTGGTAAGCTCATTATGTGCTTGTAACTTCCCGCAAAACTATATAGCCTTTTAAGTAGTGACTTTTGTTTTTGTTTTTCCATAAAATGCTCCTTTAAATATTATATTTAAGTTAGTTTAATCTAACCTAGCCCCTGAAAAATATCGGGGTTATTGCCCCAATATTTCTTTTGTACCTGCGTAGTAAAATTTTTGAATTTTGCCTATATACTCAAAAGCTTCCGCTTTGCTTAAATCGTGGTGAATAGCTTCGAGCATATTGTTTAGCCCCGAAGTTGAAATGACATGAACAAAAAACTGGTTTATCTTTGTCGGTTTAAAGTTATCGTTCTCCATAAAGGCAAGAGAGGACTTTTCTTCCACTTCGATAAGTTTGTCTACAAATTTTTCGTATTTTGTTCCGACTGAACAACAAAACAGAAGTTTTGACAGTTCAAAATCAGAATAGAGATAGTCCAAAATAAAATTTGTTCCTTTTCCCATATTTTCAGTAATGTCGGCACTGTCAAAGTCGTATTCTCCCTCAACTTCATCGTGTGCTTTTTTATATAGCTCTAGTAAATTATTCGCAAAATCGCCGACTATTGCTTCAAACAAGGCGTCTTTTCCGTTAAAGTGGTTGTAGACAGCGCCTGTTGTTGCTTTTGCATTTGTTGCAATTTCTCGCAAACTTGTATTCATAAAGCCTTTTTTTAGAAATTCTTCTTTAGCGCAGGATATAATTCGCTCTTTTGTAAGCTCCGATGAGTAGCTCAATTTCATCACCTCACATAACAAGTATATTTTTCATAACAATGTTATCACACAATCAAAATTTTGTCAATAAAATAATAAAAAGAGTGTGAAAAATCTTAAAATATACTTTGACTTCTTAGCCACAGCTTTTCATGCCCAGTCAATACTTGCACTCAAGCAGTGAAAATAAATCTTGATATACCTTGAAATTGCAATGCATTTTTTGCTATAATAAAAATATACATAACACAATCAAATCAATATATTATAGGAGCAACAAATGGAAAATTTACGAGTATTTAATTGTAATATGGAACTTACACTTGATATAATTGGTGGAAAATGGAAACCTCTTATTATATTTCATATTGGAAACAGTGGGAAACTTAGATACGGAGAAATTGACAGGCTTATCCCCGATATAAGCAAGCGAGTGCTATCCCGTGAACTTAAAGAGCTTGAGGGCAAAGGTGTAATTTCAAGAGAAGAGTTTAAAGAAAAAGTGCTTAGGGTAGAATATTCTCTTACTGAAATAGGGAACGAGGTTTTACCGCTTTTAAACGCACTTACCCAGTGGGGAAATAAATATAACAACATACACAACTACGCAAAGATAATATGCGAATAGGGACAAATTTGTCCATAGGGATAAAAATATCCATAATTGATAAAGCTAAAAATGTTGATTATAATAAGACTATCGAAAGATAAATAATCAATTAAATTTTGGAGGTATCGGTTATGGATATTTTAAATGCACTAAAAACACGTTACAGCACAAAGGAGTTTGACGCTACAAAAAAACTTTCAGATGAACAAGTTACACAAATTGAAGATTTGTTACAGCTTTCTCCTTCATCAACCAATATTCAGCCTTGGCATTTTGTTATTGCAACAACTGACGAGGGCAAAAAGAGAATTACAAAAGGTTCACAGGGATTTTTCTCATTTAATG
>CAYJIA010000103.1:0-2970 GCA_964370115.1 uncultured Eubacteriales bacterium | reverse complement strand
TTGAAAAAATTTAGTAAACTTTTGATAAAGTAAAGCTTTTGTTTTGTGTGAATTTTGCATTTAAAGCTTCACCACAAAATGCACTTCTGCTTTTTCTCCGTCGGCAAGTCCTCCTCTATCTGGGAAAGACGGGGTTGGGGTTAGTTTCATGCAAGTTTCGGTAAATTCCATTACAAATCTTGTGCCCGTAGCTGCCTTTGTGCATCTCGTTTCAAACTCGAATTTATTAGGTGCTATCCACCTGCCAACGGCGCCATACACGGTGTCGCCTAGGTGAAATTTGTTAAAACTGCTATTCATAGATATTTTAAGGCTTTGGGTTTTTGTGGTAAGTTTTGTTATCACTTCACACTCAAAGCCTTTGTTTCTAAAGCTTATTTCCTGCATTTTATCGGTTTCGTTTACGGGCGCAATCCCAAACATTGAATAGGTTCCGCTGACGCCTGCACCTCCTATAAGCTCCTCCCAACAAAGGGTGTTTTCGCTGTCGCAAATATAGGTTTTTTTCATGTATTTTTCTTGTGCAGTGAAATTTCTAGAGCTTAAAAATGACGGCACGCTCGAAGTTTTTTTGATATATTCTAAGACTGCCGTGTCGGATTGGTTTTCGCCAAGCTCCACGTCTTGGAAATTTTTAGCGATATTCTCCCAAAGTGAAATCAATACCTTGTCCATGTTTGTTGCAGCACTTGTGCATACAAATACAAAGTCCTCGTCACGACAAACCACACCATACTGGCCAAAGGCTCCGTCGGCTCTAAAGGAGTTTTCATATTTATTTTGCCAAAACTGAAAGCCATACCCCTGCGCCCAGTCGCTGTTCTTATCGCAAACATAGCAGGGGCTTATAGTTTCTACAAGTCTAGAAGTAGCACGCTCAAACCACTCTTCGTTTAAAAGTCTTTTGCCGTCCATTGTGACACCTTTGTCTGCGACAAATTGTATAAATCTTGCCATGCCGTCCACGGTTAGTTTGCTTCCAGAGCCGCCCATGTCCACTCCGTCTGGCAGTTTGTAGCACTCATAGTCATCAATTCCCAAAGGATCAAATAAACGTGATTTTAGATAGGTGAACAAGGTTTCACCTGTTTTTTTATATATTATTTCCGAAACTAAATTCGTTCCGGCAGTATTGTACATATAGGTAGTCCCTGGTTCGTAGGTAAATTCATGTGATAAAAACGCCTTTATCCAGTCTTTATTTCCCATTCCGTAATTAGGAATTTCCGTGGCGTGTCCACAGCTCATGGTCAAAAGGTGCCAAACTGTCGCTTTTTTTAGGTTTTCGCTAGGTTCCTCTGGCAGATTTTCGGGGAAAATGTCGACTAGCTTTTCGTCAAGGTCTAAAAGACCCTCTTGCACTGCAAATCCAACTGCAGTAGAGGTAAGGCTCTTTGTAAATGAAAACATTATATGCCTTGTGTCCCTTGAGTACGGAGCATAGTAGTTTTCGAAAAACACTTTGCCATGCCTTAAAAGCATCATGCCGTGCATTTCTATGCCATAAGCTTTTAAGTCCTCTAAAAAGTTAATTATATGTTTTGATTTAAGCCCTATTTTTTCTGGGGAGGTATAAATTAATTCCATAAGTAACGCTCCTATAATAAAATTTAATTAATTTTACTATAAAGGAATGAATTTATCAACATAAAATGAGCAAAATATAGAGGAAAATTCTTTGAAATGGAGACTTAAATTATGTTGAAGATTGAAAAAGTATATGCAAGTGAGATTTTAGATTCACGAGGGCATCCGACCATAAGTTCAACTGTGGTGCTAAGTGACGGCAGTGTGGGAGTAGGTTTTTGTCCGTCTGGTGCATCGACAGGAAAATACGAGGCGCACGAGAAAAGAGACGGAGACAAAAATAGATACGGTGGAAAAGGTGTGTTGACGGCAGTGCAAAATGTAGATAACATAATCGCGCCGGCACTAAAGTCGCTAAACTGTGTGAATTTACAAACGGTTGACAAAACCATGATAGACCTAGACGGCAGTGAAAACAAGTCTAACTTAGGAGCAAATGCAATGCTTTCTGTATCCATGGCGACGGTAAAAGCGCTTGCAGCGCACTATAAAATGCCACTTTTTAGATATATAGGCGGAGTGTCGGCTTGCAAAATGCCAATACCTATGATGAATATTTTAAACGGTGGGGCTCATGCCTCAAATAATATTGACATTCAAGAATTTATGAT
Source organism: uncultured Eubacteriales bacterium (assembly GCA_964370115.1). Lineage (GTDB taxonomy): Bacteria > Bacillota > Clostridia > Oscillospirales > Acutalibacteraceae > SIG603. Next base: position 772 of record CAYJIA010000103.1, on the reverse strand, counting down.
AATGCCAATAGGCGCAAAGGATTTTAAAGAAATGCTAAGGGCCTGCAGTGAGATTTACCACAACTTAGGCGCTATATTAAAAAGCAAAGGTTTCTCGACAGCGGTGGGTGACGAAGGCGGATTTGCACCGAATTTATCGAGCGATGAAGAGGCGATAGAACTCATAATTTCCGCGATAGAAAAAAGCGGTTATGACACAAATTATGTAAAAATAGCGCTAGATGCGGCAGGCAACGAATGGGTAAAGGGCGAGGACTATTTTCTTCCTAAAAGAAAGAAAACTTACACCGTGTCACAAATGATAGACTACTGGAAAAACTTAGTTTCTAGTTATCCCATACTGTCGTTGGAAGACCCACTTGGCGAAGAGGATTTTGACGGCTGGGCGCAACTAACCGCAGAAATAGGCGACAAGGTGCAAATAGTAGGCGATGATTTATTTGTGACAAACAAAAAGAGACTGGAGCATGGCGCAAAAACAAGGGCTGCAAATGCAATTTTGATAAAGCCAAATCAAATAGGCACAGTAAGTGAAACGCTAGAGACCATAATCTTGGCAAAAACCAGAGGGTATAAAAGCGTGATTTCCCACCGCTCGGGTGAAACAGAAGATGCATTTATAGCAGACCTTGCAGTGGCGGTGAACTCAGGACAAATAAAGACAGGCGCACCTTGCAGAAGCGAAAGACTTGCAAAGTATAATAGGCTTATAAGAATAATGGAGAGTATTTGTTAATAGTTGAGAGTGGAGAGTTGTGGTGAAAATCCTGCG
>CAYJIA010000102.1:0-3070 GCA_964370115.1 uncultured Eubacteriales bacterium | reverse complement strand
AGTTCTTCAATAAAAATGCAAAGCATTTTTATTCTATCTCCTTAAGATAAACTTCAACCCTCTCTTGTAACATTTGGGCGGTTTCTTCTGCCGTGTACAGTCCGTCTGTCTCGTAGTACTGTGCCAATATTTCGTATACAGGCAGATATGCGTTAACGTTTTCCTTTACTAATGGACGTGATAAGGCGTTTTCATAAAGGGCTATCATCTTGTCTTTTTCTTCCTGTGTTGATGTTGTCAACTGTGCATTAATAAATCTTTTCATATTGTTTTTATTAACTGGCACATTTTGTTCAAATCTATCACCATTCCATTTTCCTAAATTTTCTATCTCTAAGCCGTCGGGCATTTCTTCACTTTCATAAATGCAGTATTTAATAAACTCCCAAGCTAGTGCTGGATTTTTGGCATTTGTCGGTATGCTCATATGATATGTAAGCATAATAAGAAATTCCTCACTTGATGTCACAACAGGTATAGGATCTGTTACACCCTCAATCTCCTGTGTTATAAACTCTCCCGTTGCAAAGCCCGTTAAACTTGAAAAAACACTTTCTGCAAAATAGCTATCATCTATAAATGCTTCTGTCCCGTCATAAATGGGACCCGAAAAATATCTAAAAAGTATTGATGAATCATGCTCATTTGTGAGTTTCAAATATTCTATAAATTCTGGGCTATTAAAACTTGCTGTCATGTCTCGACTGTTAAATGCATTTGCTATCTCATGTCTATAAAGTACTGCTGTACCCTCAGTACCCTCCCGTCCTATATGCTTTAAGTCAGGAAAGTTTCCACTGTCAATCGCTTTGTTATAGACATCAAGTAAAAATTTGTAATCGACTGTTTCTAACGAATTTATATCAACTTCTGCAGTTCTTAACACATCCTCCTTCATTCTCAAAAAGATAAAGTTTACTGCATTTGGCATATTATAAAGTTTCCCATGAATTTCACATGCCTCAAATACTCCCATAAAATAATCATCTTTGTTAAATGTCGGGTCATTTTGCATAAACGCATTTAAATCCATTATATGATTAGTCGTAGCAAAATTTGAAGTGTAATCTAAATCTGTAAAAATTAAATCTGGTACATCGCCTGCAGTTATATTTACTCGCATTTCTTGTCTATATTTCTCGTCGAGCACGTCTAACTCTTCTTCGCTCTTGGTTGAATCCCAACGATTATATCCCTCTACTATCACTTCAACATTAGGGTGAAGTTCATTAAAGCCAGCTACAAGTGGATATATACCGCTAAAACCATGAGAATATGTAGATGCAGAATCGGACGAAATAACCAGCGTACCTGAAAGCTCTTCACCCTCTTCAAATAAATCGACATCAAGGCTGAGTTCTTCTTCTATTTCTGGCTCGCTGCTCTCGACAGGCGATGAGCTGCTTTCACCTGACGTCGTACAAGCAGTTAATAGCAATGCTATTGTTAGACTTAATGCAAATATTCGTTTCATTTTATTCCCTCCTTATTTATACAATCAAAAATCCGTAGGATTTTCGCCACAACTTTTCACTCTTCACGTTTAGTTCTTCACTAAAAATGCAAAGCATTTTTACTCTATCTCCTTAAGATAAACTTCGACCCTTTCCTGTATCATTTTTGCGGTTTCTTCTGCCGTGTACATTCCGTCGGTCTCATAGTACTGTGTCAATATTTCGTATACAGGCAGATATGCGTTAACGTTTTCCTTTACTAATGGACGTGATAAGGCGTTTTCATAAAGGGCTATCATCTTGTCTTTTTCTTCCTGTGTTGATGTTGTCAACTGTGCATTAATAAATCTTTTCATATTGTTTTTATTAACTGGCACATTTTGTTCAAATCTATCACCATTCCATTTTCCTAAATTTTCTATCTCTAAGCCGTCGGGCATTTCTTCACTTTCATAAATGCAGTATTTAATAAACTCCCAAGCTAGTGCTGGATTTTTGGCATTTGTCGGTATACTCATGTTAAATCCTGAATTAATAAGAAGTTTTCCGCTTGATGTTACAACAGGTATAGGCTCAGTTATTCCGTCAATCTTCTTTGCTATAAACTCTCCGTTTGCAAAGCCCGCTAAACCCGTCAGAATACTCTCTACAAAATAGCTGTCATCTATAAACGCTTCTGCCCCGTCATAAATAGGACCCCAAAAATATCTAAAAAGTATTGATGAATCATGCTCTTTTGTAAGTTTCAAATATTCTATAAATTCAGGAGTGTTAAAACTCGCTGTCATATCTTGACTGTTAAATGCATTTGCTATCTCATGTCTAAAAAGCACTACTGTGCCCTCAGTGCTATCTCGTGCTATATGCTTTAAGTCAGGAAATTTTTCGCTGTCCATTGCTTTGTTATAGACATCAAGTAAAAATTTGTAGTCGACTGTTTCTACTGCGTTTGGGTCAACTCCTGCCGCATTTAGCACGTCTTCTCTCATTCTTAAAAACATAAAGTTTACCGTGTTTGGCATATTGTAAAGTTTTCCGTAAACTTCACATGCCTCAAATACTTCCATAAAATAATCATCTTTATTAAATGTCGGGTCGTTTTGCATAAATGCATTTAAATCCATTATATGATTAGTTGTTGCAAAGCTTGAAGTATAATCCAAGTTTGTAAAAATTAAATCTGGCACATCACCTGCAGTCAAACTTATTAGCATATTCTGTTTGTACTGCTCGTCAGCCACTTCTTGCTCTTCTTCGCTCAAGGTTGTATCAAAACGGTCATACCCCTCTACAATCACCTCGACATTAGGATGAAGTTCATTAAAGCCGTTTACTAGTGGCAATATTCCATGGTAATTGCTAGTGTAGGTATCTACTGTGTCGGAAGAAATAACCAGCGTACCCGAAAGCTCCTCGCCCTCTTCAAATAAGTCTACATCAAGGCTGAGTTGTTCTTCTATTTCTGGTTCGCTGCTCTCGACAGCCGATGAACTGCTTTCAATTTCACCCGATGTCGTACAGGCGGTTAGTAATAATGCGACTGTAAGTATTAATGCAAATGTTCGTTTCATTTTATTCCCTCCTTATTTATACAATCAAAAAACCGCAGGATTTTC
>CAYJIA010000101.1:0-3096 GCA_964370115.1 uncultured Eubacteriales bacterium | reverse complement strand
CTAACGGAAAGGTGGCAAAGATTATGAAAAAGATAATTTCAATTTTACTTATGCTAAGTATGGTATTTTCCCTTGTGGCTTGCTCGACTGAGCCTGCTTCTGAGGTGGTTGATAATGACAATTCTGAGGTGAGTGGTGAGGTTTCGGAGGAAGCTTCGGATAACGGAGATGCGGTTCAGAATGTTTCTCTTGATGAACTTTCGGAACATGAATTAGAATTTATTGATATTTTAGTGAATACCGGTTGGCAAAGTTACGGTTACACAGAAGATCGCGAAAATTGGATTGATAACTATGGTATTTTAATTGATTTTAAGGAAGATTTCACACTTACCTATACTGATGAAAAAGGCACAAATGAGGGCGAATGGAATTACGATAGGTATGAAGCTGAATATGAAGACTACATAGTTAAACTTCATATTAATGGTGAAGAGTTTTATTGCTCTGCTGGTTTAGATAATGAGGTGTATATTTATATTGAGAGTCGTGAGCGTGACTTTGCTGCTGAGTTCTCAGGTGTCGGGTTAGATAGAAAAACTGACTCAGTTGACTACGCATTAGGTAGTTTAGTTGGTACTGTTTGGAGATGTGAGTTAATTGAGTATGCTGATGGTAGTTCTGAAACGCACTCTGATGATTACATTTTATTTGAATTTACTGATAGTAATAATGGATTAATTGAGCATACCTATACTAACGAAACTCACAAAGTATCAATTGATTCAGATGTATCATTAATAAAAAGCAATGACAATTCGTTTAATGAAATCGAAAAAGAATTCGAATTGACTGGTGACTATTTCACAAATCTTAACAACGATAGTAACGTTGCACAAGTAAAAATCTTAGATAACAAACTGAGTATAATCACAAGTGAGCAAACATTGATTTTTGATTATAAAGGTGCAAAAGGTGCTGAGTTAAATAATGAAATCTCGCTTATTCTTTCAACTGTCAGTGACTTTACTATCGAATTAACAGAAACAAACACTTCAATGTCTGTTGACACTTCAGATTTATTTTATAATTTAACATTAAAAACTGATGGAACTGCTGTATTTTCTCATAATAATCATGAAATTATAGGCTATTGGGATTACTCAAATATTTTAATAGGAGAATCTGATTATGTTGGTGGAGAAATAAAACTTAGCAGTAATTTAATCAATTACGCAAGTAATGAAGAATTTTATGCTTCCATATATGATAAGGCAAATAACGAATTACCACATTTTAATATTTCTTCTGAGTTAGGAAGCGATCTCATAGGTGAAATAAACGGAGATAAACTTTATATATATACAAGTGACAATAACTTTTCATTTAAGTTAAATGAAAATAGTTCGTTCTGGATTGATTAACCTTAATCAAAAATAATATAAGGAAACAGATTCAAAAGAAGATGAATTTGCTCCAGAGAACGAATACCACGGAACAATTTGGCGAACAGAAAAAGTAGAGGACTCCAACCCAAATGATGACATGATAGACGATAACCCAAATCAAGAAATTGACTTTTACCATGCATAAGAGGCATATGCTGGCGTATCTGCGTACATGCTATATGGAATTGATTTAGAATTTGTAGATTCAGTTTTGTGCAAAATACTGATTTTAACCACTTTGCTAGCATTGATAACAGTTTTAACTAGTTAAATAATAGTACAAATCATTGACACTGACTTAGAAGTAGGTCGGTGTCTTTCTTTGTATCGGAACACAGCCGTTTTGTTTTTCGTTTTCGCTGCCTACCACTGAGAGTGCGTGAAACAATTAAAAAAAGTGTTACAAAAAGCAGTTCTCGTAGTCTATATAGTAGGTGGCAAATTTCAAAAAGAAGGGAGTGGGATTTTTTATCATGGAAATCTATAAAAGCAGAAACGATACTGTTAAAACATGGAGGAAATTTATTTGAAAAAATTCAACACAATCACCGGCAGTGAGTTGCTGTCAAAAGAAACCCTGCAAATACCATTTGTGGTGCAAGATTTAATCCCAACAGGCTTGACACTCCTCGCAGGAGCGGCAAAGGCAGGTAAAAGTTGGTTAGCGCTGTGGTTGTCGGTGCAGATTACAAACGGAGAACAAGTTTGGGGATACAATGTCAAAGGCGGTACCACGCTGTATCTTTGCTATGAGGACATCGAAATCCGTATTCAAAATCGTCTGCTCGACATAACCGATGATGGACCGAGCAATGTTCACTTCTGTACAGAGGTTAGTAGACTTGGCGGAGAACTTGAAATGCGAATCAAAAATTTTATTGCAGAGCATACCGACACTAAACTTATTATCATTGATACACTGCAAACTGTTCGTCCACCCAACACCGAGAGCAATTACAGTAATGACTACTCTGATTTAATGGTGCTAAAAAAATTAGCAGACGAATGTAAAATCGCTATTCTTCTGATACACCATTTTAGAAAACAGCGTGACGGAGATGTGTTTCATCAAATCACAGGCTCGACAGGTCTACAAGATTGCACAAGTGGCAACGACAAAATACATGGATAGTCTAGTTGCAATGAAATCGGAAAAGAAAGAAAAAGAGATTTCAAAGTATCGAAGAGAGCGTACGGCAAACGAAAAACGGCAACTTCAAATTGAAAAAGTTCTAAACAAACTATATGAGGACAGAGCATTAGAGCGGATAAGTGACGAGCGATATCACGCTATGTCAGACACATATGAAGTTGAATTGAGAGTGCTAAAATCACGAAGTTGTGAACTATTTACCGAAATAGAAAAAGCCGATGAAGTGTTCCAAAATGCTGAAAACTTCATACAGCTTATACGACAATATACAGATGTAAAAGAATTAAATGCAAAGATATTAAACGAGCTTATCGACCGAATAATCGTGCATGAAAAGACGATAAATGAGGAAGGTAGCAAGAGTCAAAGAGTGGATATTTACTATAAGTTTATCGGGTACTTCTCACTTGGAGAGCTGATAAAAGCAATGCCTATAGTACTGCAATCGGAGTTGTCCGAACAAAAGATGGCTTGAAAATACCCATCCTTATCTACAACCACAGGTCGTCCGTTCGAATCGGATCACAAGCTCCAGCCTAAAATTTTTACTAAAAC
>CAYJIA010000100.1:0-3271 GCA_964370115.1 uncultured Eubacteriales bacterium | reverse complement strand
CTGAGAGGGTGAGGAGCGTTTAAAAAAGTTGCCAGTGGCAAGTTTTTAGCTCCGTTAAATCTAGATAAAAATAAAAAAGAGAGTTGGACGCATCCAACTCCCTTAAGTATGCTCCGTAGAGACATACCGCTATTCACAACTATAGTATACCAAAATGGATATCAATATGCAAGCTTTTTTCAAAATTTAAAAAATTTTTTCAATTCTACTATTTTTGTATTACTGTCAGTGTGCACAATTTTGTTGAAGATATTTATCGGGACACTACGGTACAATTGTTCAGTAATGCGTTCATAGTTTTCTATAAAGCATATAATTTCAGATGTCTCAAATTTAAATAGATTCAATTGATAGACTAGTAAAATTAAATAATCAGTTATTGTTTCAAAGCTAAGAGAGTTGACAGATAGAGCGTTTTCAATGGAACTCGATACTTGCTTATCTATTTTTGCACGTTTAAATCTAGTGTCAAAAATTACCTCGTTATGAGCAATCGCATTTCTCAAATCCTTTGTCGCATAAATTAGCCGTTGTGGCAACATTGCGTTAGTGTCATCAGATTGTCTAATGCTAAACTCACGAGATATATTAAAGCGACAATCTTTATTTAGACAAGAAACAAAATGCCCAAATTCACCTAGACTAATTAATTCGAAAATAGCCCAAATTGGCAACGCTACATCTTTTTGGAGATAATGAGAAACAATTTTATTATCACTATAATAAGCATCGGTTTGAATTTTATGTATGCGATTAAATAAATCTAGCCTGCGCTTAAGCTCTTTCTTATACTTGTCTTCGGCAGATTTACGCTTTTTAGGATCAGGAAAAGATTTTCCGGAAGTAGAATAAAGCTTGTAGTTATCTAAAAGATTATTGTATATATCTAAAAAAGATGCAGAGTTTACTCTTGAAATCATTACTTCAAGAACATAATTTTTTTGTGCAGTTTCTATTGCCATAACTTTTGGGTAAAATAAAGTCTTTAGACTTGTATCAAAAAGATATACTGCATCAAACTCATCAAATTTTGTATATGGAATAGTATTCGAGGGCTGTCCCATATATCTGCAACCCTTATATCCGTGGTAATATCCCATATTCATTAGCTTTAGTTTATGTAAATCTTTGTTGATGTCAAGATTTTTCTCTTCGCTCAAATATTTTATTAATGCATCAATTGTTTTAGGCGTCTCCAATTTCATAAATAATGCCCCTTTGATTCAAATAATGCGAATATAACAATTTGCTAATAGATAAATTATAGCATAAACTAATACAAAATAAAAATAGGCATTTTAAATAATAAAGTATAGGTGTGATTGTCAAACATTACATTAACAAGTGGACTTAAGTTATTAGGCAAAACTGCCTACTCTTGAAAAATGCATTCATCCGTGATATATTGTAATTATAGAAAATAGCTATGGAGGGTGCAATGAAAACAATAGGCTTAATTGGTGGGATGAGCTTTGAGAGCACGGTGTCTTATTATCAAATAATCAATGAAAGAACAAAAGAGATTTTGGGTGGATTGCATTCGGCAAAAATTTTGCTTTACAGTGTGGATTTTGCCGAAATTGAAGAATATCAGGCAAAAGGTGAATGGGATAAAAGCGCCCAGCTTTTGTCGAATATAACGACAAAGCTTGAAAAGGCAGGTGCAGATTTTATTGCCATTTGTACTAATACCATGCACAAAGTCGCGCCTCAAGTTCAAGAGAAAATCAGCATTCCAATAATCCATATTGCGCAAGCTACCGCGAAGGCGATAAAAAAGCAAAATCTTCACAAAATTGCCTTGCTTGGTACAAAATATACGATGGTAGAAGATTTTTATAAGAAAAAGCTAATAGATAGTGGACTAGAGGTGCTTATACCAAGTGAAGAGGATATTGAAACTGTAAATAATATTATCTATAATGAGCTGTGCCTAGGTAAAATTCTTCCTAAGTCTAAGAAGAAATATATTGAGATTGTAGGAAAACTGCAAAAGCAAGGTGCGCAAGGAGTGATACTAGGTTGCACTGAAATAGGCCTGTTGATTTCTCAAGAAGATACAAGCTTGCCTGTTTTTGATACAGCGCAAATACACGCCGAAGAGATAGCGTTGTTTGCGTGTAATGGAGGGTGAAATGTTCAAAATTAATAATTTAGGAAATGGCGGAGTTATGGTAAACTATGTTTGTAATGCCGCTTGCAGGCACTGCCTTTATGCCTGTTCGCCAAAAAGAGAAAAGGGATATATGAAAAAGGAAACGGCCGAAAAAATTGGGAAAATATTACATGAAAACGGCTGTTATAGCGTGCATATTGGCGGCGGAGAGCCTTTTTTAAATTTTGAGGGGCTAAAAACGGTGATAAAGGCGCTTAGTAAAAACAAGATTTATATTGACTATATAGAAACAAATGCTTTCTGGGCAAAGGACGAGAAAAAGGCTACACTTTATATAAAAGAGCTTTTAGAGCTTGGCGTCGATAGCTTTTGCATATCTATAGACCCGTTTCACGCGGAGTATGTAGCGCCAAATTTAGCGCTTAAACTCTCTGAGCTATGTCGTAAAAATGGCATGGGAAGCTTTTTGTGGAAGCAGAATTTCGTGAAAATTTTGCAAAAAGCCGATATGAATAAAAGTCATAGCAGAAAAGAGTTTGAAGAGCTCATTTCAAAAGACTATGTGGCAGATATCGCCGATTATTACGGCATAAGTTACGGTGGTAGGGCTATAAATATAGAAGAGGAGTACTGCGAAAAAATGCCGATAGACGGTCTTTTGGCGAAGACTCCTTGCAGAAATTTACTCTCGACAAATCACTATCATGTGGATTTGCACGGTAACTTCATTCCCCCTGTGTGCACAGGATTTGTAATTCCACTTGAAGAGATGACAAAAGGGCTAGAAGGTGGTAAATACAAAGCCTTAGAGGCGCTAGTGAAGGGCGGAGTGAATGAACTGTACAGCCTTGCAAAAACCGAAGGATTTAATCCCGAAGCAGAATATACATCAAGCTGCGCCGTGTGCTTTCATATAAGGCATTTCTTGGCAAAAACTGGGAAATTCAAGGAGCTTAATCTGGAACATTATGAAGAGAGTTTAGCGTGGTATTGATTTTTAGGTAAAAGTTTCAGAACAAATAAAAAGGAAAACCCCCGACGAGGGTTTTCCGCTTTAAATGTCCACTGGACATTTAAATTCACCTTTCCTGCGTTTTTTAAAGTATAAGATTTCGTTTTCTGCGGAAAACGCCTCAGGGCTCTGCCCTAAGAACC
>CAYJIA010000099.1:0-3303 GCA_964370115.1 uncultured Eubacteriales bacterium | reverse complement strand
TATCGCTACCACGGGATTTTGAGTCCCGCACGTCTGCCAATTCCATCACACCGGCGTGTTTACTCAAACTATTATATAGCAAATTATTGCAAAAATCAAGTGTAAATTTAAAAAGTTCTAACTCTTAGGTAAAAGATTGACTTTTGTGGCTGTTTGTGGTAAAATTTTACGGATAAAAATTGAAGGTGGTAAAGTTTATGTCAGGACATTCCAAGTGGAGTACCATTAAACACAAAAAAGAAAAAACAGACGGCGCAAAAGCTAAGATATTTACGAAAATAGGAAGAGAACTTGCAGTTGCAGTGCGTGAGGGCGGAAGTCCAGACCCTGCGGCAAATTCAAAGCTTAAAGACTGTATTGCAAAAGCTAAGGCTAATAATGTGCCAAACGATAATATCGAAAGAATTATAAAGAAAGCCGCGGGAGACGGAGATGCCAATAATTATGAAAACTGTACTTATGAGGGTTACGGCCCAAGCGGTGTTGCAGTTATTGTAGAGGCTTTGACAGACAACAGAAATAGAACAGCAGCAGATGTGCGCCATTACTTTGATAAATACGGCGGAAATTTGGGCACTAGTGGTTGTGTTTCGTTTATGTTTTCTAGAAAAGGTGTTATTTTAATCGAGTCTGAGGGTCTTGTTGAAGATGAAGTCATGGAAGTAGCCCTTGAATGTGGTGCATCTGACTTTGTATATGAGGATGCAGTTTTTGAAATTTACACAGAGGTATCAGATTTTACTGCAGTAAGAGACGAGCTTGAAGCAAAGGGGTATACATTTGTGTCTGCCGAGATAGAAATGGTGCCTGATACTTATGCGAAAATTGACGGCGATGATTTAATTGCAAAAATGAACAAACTCTTGGAGCTTTTAGAGGACAACGACGATGTTCAAAATGTATGGCATAACTGGGATATGCCCGAAGATAATTAATGATTTTAGGGCTGTCTTAGGGCAGTCCTATTTTTAAAAATTGGAGGTAAAAATATGAGACATTTTATAGATCCTTTAGATTTTTCTGTTGAGGAAATAAATGAAGTTTTGGATTTAGCGGGAGATATTGCCGAAAATATAGGGGAGTATGGAGAGGTTGCAAAGGGCAAAATACTTGCTACTTTATTTTTTGAGCCGAGCACTAGGACAAGACTTAGTTTTGAATCGGCGATGATGCGCCTTGGCGGAAACTGTTTAGGCTTTGCAAGTGCGGATTCTAGTTCGGCTGCAAAAGGTGAAAGTGTAGCAGATACGACAAGAATGATTTCTTGCTATGCTGATATAGTCACTATGCGACACAACAAAGAAGGTGCACCGCTTGTTGCATCAAAATATGCAAGCATACCTGTTATAAACGGGGGAGACGGAGGGCACCAACACCCTACACAAACTCTTACTGACTTAATGACTATAAAGGCAGAAAACAAAAGGCTTAATAATCTTACCATAGGCCTTTGTGGTGACTTGAAGTTTGGCAGAACCGCACATTCACTCATAAAAGCACTTGCAAGAAATGAGAATATAAACTTTGTTTTCATCTCACCAGACGAGTTGAAAGTACCAAGTTATATTATAAAAGAAGTTATTGTGCCTAGTGGGCATAATTATAAGCAAGTCGAAAGAATTGAAGATGTAATTTCAGAGCTTGATGTTTTGTACATGACAAGAGTTCAAAAAGAAAGATTTTTCAATGAAGAAGATTATGTAAGGTTAAAAGATTTTTACATACTAAATAAAGAAAAAATGAAACTTGCAAAAGACGACATGAGCATACTGCATCCACTGCCTAGGGTAAATGAAATATCGGTGGAGATAGACAACGATAAAAGGGCGGCGTATTTTAGACAGGCGCAAAACGGTGTATATGTAAGAATGGCGCTTATAATGAAACTTTTAGGATTGGAGAAATAATTATGCTTAACATTGACAGCTTGCAAAACGGAATAGTAATAGACCATATAAGCGCAGGCAAAGGCATGAAAATTTATGAGCTATTAAACCTTGATAAATTGGACTGCTGTGTAGCGATAATAAAAAATGCAAAAAGCGCTAAATTTGGCAAAAAAGATATAATTAAAATCGATGGAGTATTAAACATTAATTTGGAGATACTTGGTTTTGTGGACGATAATATTACAGTTTGCATGATAGAAGACGGGAAGCTTTCGGGCAAAGAAAAAATCACTCTGCCTAAAGAACTTAGCAATGTAATAAAATGCGCAAATCCACGTTGCATTACCAGTGTAGACGATTATGTAGAGCATACCTTCCATTTGTGCGACGAAAAAAATCGAACATACAGATGTGTTTACTGTGAACAGGAGTATGGGAAAAAATGATTAAGGATAAAAAAGTAAAAGGCAAGAAAGCGAAAACTAAAAAAAGCAAGTGGGCAAGTGTCACGATTGCAGTTTTGACGCTTATAAATTTAAGCCTTGCCCTAGTCCTTAAAATAAGAGAGAGAAAAGAAATAATAAAAATAGTAAAAGAAGACGATGAAATAAAAGCCTTGTATGTCTTAAAAAAAGAGACAAGAGATAAAGTGTAGAGTTTATTTAGGAGGAAATAGTATGACAAAGAAGAATATTTTTAAGTTTGCACAGCTTGCAGTGTTGTCGGCAATACTAATACTTATGGCGTTTACGCCCTTAGGGTACCTTAGAATGCCTGGCATTGAAATTACATTCAATGCAATACCAGTGGTAATAGGAGCCATGGTTTTAGGTCCATTATATGGCGGAATTTTAGGTGGAGTTTTTGGTATTACAAGTTTTTTACAGTGCGTATTCGGGTTAAGCCCATTTGGAGCGGCATTATTGGCAATAGACCCGGTACTTACACTTGTGCTTTGCATGGTGCCTAGAATACTCATAGGTGTTGTTGCAGGGCTGTTATTTAAAGCATTTAAAAATAAAAACATAGTATCATTTTTTGTCTGCTCGCTTGCAGGCTCACTGACAAACACGGCTTTGTTTGTTGGAGGACTAATACTTTTGTTTGGAAACACAGCATACATAGGAGATATGATATCGGCATCGGCTAGTATAGTTGCATTTTTCATAGCCTTTGTGGGCATAAACGGATTGATAGAGGCCATAGCATGTACAGTGCTTGGAGGAGCAGTTTCAAAGCCACTTTTTGACATGAATAAGAAGTTAAAATAAAATATTAAAAAAAGATAAAAAAGTTATTGACAAGACACGAGAGTTGTGATAAAATAACTCTCGTAGTGTTACGGAGGGGTGTCCGAGTGGTTTAAGGAGCTAGTCTTGAAAACTAGTGATCTCGAAAGGGACCAAGAGTTCGA
>CAYJIA010000098.1:0-3530 GCA_964370115.1 uncultured Eubacteriales bacterium | reverse complement strand
ACCCAGTTGTGACATAGGTTTACAGGCTGTTTATATATTCTGATTAACTTGTGCATAACCAACACAAACCCAGTGAAATAGCCACTTTATAGAAGTGCGCCATACGCCTCCGACGCTGGGTGTCGTTGGTTCAAATCCAATTAGGCGTGCCAGTCGATGTTCTCGACACAAAAGGGGCTGTGACATAATTGTTATAATGCGCAAAATTCGTAGGGGCGAACCTGCGTGTTCGACCGAAACTAATGGTAAAATCCAAGGTTTCGGGCGGTCACATAGGACCGCCCCTACACTTGTCTGTCAATTTGATGAAAATTATTTTATTACGTCACAGACCCTTGCTTTTTAATACCATTCACTTTTTAAACTGCGGTCAAACAGGCTATTTAGTGCTTTTACAGCATCTACATTTTCATACAGTACGCTGTACACTACATTACATATCGGCAAATCTACATTGTATTTTTTTGCCATTTTAACCAATGCTTTTACGGTATAGTATCCTTCTGCTAGCTTGTCGTACGATTGCTTTTGCGCAAATTTTTCACCATACAATCTGTTTTGGCTAAATTTAGAGAAAACGGTCGCCTCATAATCGCCCAGATGGCACAGGCCATATGCCGAGAGTTCATTACCCCCTACTGCCGATATCAACCTTGCAATTTCACGAGCACCTCGTGACATCAATGCACCTTTTAATGTAGATAGATGAAGTCCATCAAGCATTCCTGCCGCTATTCCTATGACATTTTTCGCTGCAGCGCCTATTTCGTTTCCAATCAAGTCCTGCCCATAATAAAAGCGGATTAAGTCACTCGAAAACTCATTTACTAAACTTTCTTTCACCTTTTCATTATCGCTATCTATAACCATGCAGTTTGGTATACCTTTACTAAACTCTTGCACATGTCCAGGTCCTAGCCACACGGCAACATTATTGCTACTGTCAAGTATAGCACTTGCAATTTGCGACAGCCTCTCCCCTGTTTCTATCTCTATTCCCTTCATACACAAAACTACCATAGTGTCTTTGAGATTTCTCTCTGCTAGCTGTTTGCACAATGCACGGAGGCCTTGCGAATTTACCGAAAGTATCAGCACTTCACTACTTACAACACAACTAAAATCTGTTGTAAGCACAATACTCTGTGGTAAGGTAAGAATATCATTTTGTCGTGTTCTCATAAGTTCTTTCATATTAGCAGAGGACTCTCTGCCGTATAATGTCGTACTATGTCCGATGCTATCAAGATACCAAGTAATATACGTGCCCCAACGCCCACATCCAATTGTCGTTATTTTCATAGGTTTTATTCCTTTTCTTTTTATGTTTTTTCAATGTCTATTACATTGATTTGAAGCGGGTACGACTCCATTATCTCACCCGTATAATAAACTTTTATTTCATCGCCTACCGCAAGTTCGTCCTCAAAAGCAGATAAATTCACACTCACCCTGTCGCCAGACGCCAAAATATCCACTTGGTCATCATTCGGGATAACAATAGCTGTATCGTCGTATATCTCTTCAATAACACCAGTAAAGCTCACAGTCGTATTTTCTGATACACCACTTTGCCCACAGGCAACTAGTGTAAAAGCTAATAGTATTATCACAAGTAAAGATAATTTTTTCATTTTAATACTCCATTCCGCCGCTTCGCATCGGCACAAAATTTAACTAAATATTCTACTCTTATCATGCGAAGCATAAGAAATGACAAGAGCATTAACTGCACATCGCACGTTGGGTGAAACCGATACTGTGCGGTGGATATAAATTAAATTAGCTTGAACTTGATTCAAACCACATACTCCAAGTTTTATAGTATTATAACAACAAGCTGTAATAAATACAAGTCTAAGATTTAGTTTGATTTTCTCAACAATCATGATATAATATAAAAAAGAAATGCAAGAGAGGTTTTCATTATGGGCAAAGTCGTATTGCTGACCGGTGCAAGCGCTGGATTTGGAAAGCTTGCTGTAAAAGAGCTTTTAAAACAGGGTCACATAGTATATGCAGGTGCTAGAAGACTTGAAAAAATGCGCGATATCGAAGCACTCGGTGCAAAAATATATAAAATGGACGTGACAGTTGACGAAGATGTTAGTGCCGTCGTTTCTGATATTATTAAACACGAGGGCAAAATCGATGTACTCGTAAATAATGCAGGATATGGCAGTTATGGAATGATAGAGGCGGTTTCAATTGATACAGCGCAACAACAGTTTGCCGCAAATGTATTTGGGCTTGCGCGGGTCACAAAGGCAGTCTTGCCACATATGCGAAAAAACCGAAGCGGTACTATCATTAATATTTCTTCAGTAGTTGGCAAGGTAGCATTCCCCATGATAGGTTGGTATGGTGCATCAAAACATGCCGTCGAGTCACTCAGCGACTCTTTAAGATGTGAACTTAAAGGTTTTGGTGTAAAAGTAGCAATCATAGAGCCAGGTGCCATGAACACTGAGTTTTTGGAGGTTTCGCTTGAAAAAATCAAAAACATCGAGCATCCAATAGAATATAAAGAAAATGTCTCAAGTTTTATTGAAGGCTTTAAAAGGCAATATACAAATGCACCAGGACCCGAAAAAGTTGTAAAAGCAATATTAAAGGCAACTAATGCAAAAAAACCTAGAACAAGGTATGCCGTAGGCAAAGACTGCAAGCTCGCTAAAATTTCGCACGCCCTGCTACCGACTAAAATTATGGACACTGCGCTTAGAAAGATGTTTAAAATTAAATAAAGAAAAATATATAGGAGATATCAAGATGAAAGTAATTGCAATTAACGGAAGCCCACGAAAAAACGGAAACACTTTTAGGTCATTGGAAATAATGGCAGAGGAGTTTAAAAAACACGAAATAGACTATGAGATTATTCACTTAGGCAATAAGCCAATTTATAACTGCATAGCCTGTGACGCCTGTGATAAGCTAGGTGGAAAATGTGTATTAAAAGGCGATATTCACAATGAAATTTGCGATGAAGTGGCAAGTGCCGACGCCGTAATATTTGGGTCACCTGTATATTATGCTGGCATTGCAGGCGGTCTTAAAAGCTTTATGGACAGGTTTTTTAGAACAAATTCAAAAAACCTCGCCTTTAAGCCAGTTGCAGGTATTTGCGTATTGAGAAGAAGCGGTGGCGTTGAAACTTTTAATCAACTAAATAATTACTTTTCTCTCTCTCGCTCAATTGTGGTTCCAACTTCATATTGGAGTGTCTTTCACGGCACTGGCAAGGGCGAAGTAGTTGAAGATAGTGAAGGTATGGACTGTGCGTTAGAAATTGCCGAAAATATGTCGTGGCTTTTAAAAACGCTTCAAACTTCAAACATTGAAAAACCCGAGATAAAACAAAGAAGAATTACGAATTTTATAAGATAATTTCTTAATATGGAAAAAGGGGCTGTGACGTAATAAAATAATTTTTGTCAAATTGACAGACAAATGTAGGGGCGGTCCTATGTGACCAATGCCACGAACTTAAGAAAGAATGTAATAAAAAGAACAAGTAGAAATAAAAC
>CAYJIA010000097.1:0-3958 GCA_964370115.1 uncultured Eubacteriales bacterium | reverse complement strand
TGTTTTAGTGAAGAGTGGCGGTGAAAACGCAAGCGTTTTTAGATTAAAAGCTTTACTGGGTTTTTCTCGAAAAATTGCGGTTTCAAAAGGCAGAGCCTTTGGCGCTTTTTGCAGAAAGCGAAATCCAATACATTTAAAAACGCAGGAAGCGTGAATTTGCAATTGTAGAAATTTAATGATATAATTATTCTAATATGCAAAATTTGTTTTGCGTTTTTCATATAATTATTTAAGGGGGAAGATAGAATGAAGTTAAGGATTGAAGATATAAAGAAAACATTCGGCACAAAAGAAGTGTTAAAAGGCGCTAGCTATACCTTTGAAAAAGGTAAAATTTACGCACTTTTAGGTAGAAACGGATCGGGTAAGACGACGTTTTTTAACTGCGTAAACGATGATATCACATCAGATACAGGCTCAATAGAGATTGAATATGAAAATCAAGTTAGACCACTTGAGGCAGAAGATGTGGGTTATGTATTATCAACTCCGTCGGTACCAAGTTTTTTGACGGCAAGGGAGTTTATTAAGTTCTTCATTGATATTAACAAAGATAAAATGAAAGAAATAAAGACACCAGATCAATATCTTGATATGGTGGGGATTTTGGAAGAAGATAGAGATAGGCTATTAAAAGATTACTCTCTGGGTATGAAAAATAAAGTCCAAATGCTCGTCAACTTCATCGCAAATCCAAAAGTTTTGCTTCTTGATGAGCCGTTAACTTCTTTTGATGTTGTAGTGGCAGAGGAGATAAAAGAGCTTCTTATATCTTTAAAAAATGATCATATAATAATTTTTTCTACTCATATCATGGAGCTTGCAATGGAATTATGCGACGAAATTGCCATTTTGTCACAAGGTGTGCTCGCACAAGTTCCAAAAGATAAGGAGATTATCATTGAAACATTGAGAAGAGATGGAAGTGATGATAATGATTAAGACTTTACTTAAAGTTAGAGAGTTAAAAAACACATATCAGGCAAACAGTCTAATCTATTATTTGATGAGATTTCCACTTATAGGCAAGCTTTTTCCTAGCACTTTGTATGCAAATCAAGCGATAAAAATCTTGATGAGTGTAGTTGCTTTTATATTTGGATTTTTCAAAATGCTTATTGGCAAAATAATTTATATAGTAATCTTATCGACTGTCGCAACTTTTTTATCCTCTGTAGATATAGTGAACCTAACGCAGGGTCAGGTATTTTTAAATCTTTTAGTGTTTTGTACATTGGGCGGTGGAATTGGCAATTGCTTTATTTTAGACCCGAAAAAAGAACAGGAATACGCAATTATTTACATGCGAATGAGTGCGAAAAAAGTTGTTCTTTCAGGGTATATACAATTTATATTGTCATCATTAATAGGCTTTTCGCTGATATATTTTGTTTTTCCAATGCTAAATATTCCGTTTATAGGTCCATTTTTGCAGATTTTAAAAGCGCCGGAGTTTAACACAATCTCAATACTTTCTATATTTGCAATACTCGTAGGTGGAAAAACTATTGGCGCGGCGATAATATTGGCGCTGGTTGCTAGAAAAAACAAGTTAAAATCAATTGTAAGAACGGTAATTAGTGTTTCGATAAGTGCTATTTTAGCTGGATTTGGGGTGGTTTTGTCCTATTCCAATTTTGAATTTACTTTGAATATTCTCATGATAGCAGGTAGTTCGCTACTTGTTATAGGTGCTTTTGCTTTTACCTATTTGATAAATTTCAAAAAATACAATAAACTATATAAAAATTTGCTTGTAATGTTGCAACAAGCAGTGTCGGACGCTAGTTTAGCAAAAAGGCAGGCAAAAGTTGCTTCAGGCTATATACAAGAAGGCGGAAAAATTGACAGTGAAAAAACGGGCTATGCCTTTTTATCTGAATGTTTTGCAAAACGTCATAGAAAAATAATGCTAAATGCCACTAAAATATTTATAATAGTAGAAGTCGTTTTGGTATCGGTAATAGTGGGCGCTTGTCTTTTTGTACCAGCGATAGGCAAAGAAATAAATGGAGTAGTTGTTTCGGTTCTTCCGCTGCTTACCTATCTACTTTGTTTCACAAACTGTGGAGAGCGCACCGTTAAGGCGTATTTCATGAACTGTGACAACGAGCTTTTAACCTATAGGTTTTATAGACAACCAAAATCTATAATAGCTATGTTTACACTTAGACTAAAATCAATGATTACACTTGACTGGGTTCAGTCCTTGCCACTTGCACTAGGACTTCCGTTGATATTATTCGTATCAGGTGGAACACAAGATATAACACAATATATTATGCTGTTTGTAAGTGTAATGGCGATGTCGTCTTTCTTTAGTATAAACAATCTGGTAATATACTATGTTTTCCAGCCATACAATAAAGAAGTTGAGATGAAAAATCCAGTGTACAGCCTGCTTAGAGGATTGACGTATGGTGCTTGCTATGTGTTAATGCAGGTTAATCCTCCATTTGAAATATATGGATTTTTATTGATAGGATTTTGTGTAGTATATATTCTAATTTCACTTCCGATTGCATATAAAGTAGCGCCAAAAACTTTTAAATTAAGATAAAGTGAATATGGCGAAACAGAATAAAAAAACAGGGATGAAGCGATGCTCGTCCCTGTTTTTAAATTATAACAATTGTATCATTACTGTTTTACGCGTCGTATAGCTCGGATATAGCCTTTAACTCGTTGATTATTTCTATATGTTGTGGGCATAGACCTTCGCACATTCCACAGGCTATGCAGTCGCCTGCTTTTCCTTTGCCTTCAGAAGTTGCGTTTTCATATCCCCATGTATTTTTTGGTTTGTCCTCTTGTGCGTTGAATTTTTTGTGGAAATTCATTACGTCAAATAGTTCTGGTATGTCAATTTTTTGAGGGCAATCGTCCACACAGTATTTGCATTTTGTACATGGTATAGTTGGGATTGCATTATAAATTTCAACAACTTTTTCTATAGCTTTTTGCTCATCACTTGTAAGTGGCACAAAGTTTTGCATATAGGAAATATTGTCCTCAATTTGCTCAATGTTAGACATACCGCTTAAAACAGTCACGATATTGTCAAACGATGCACAGTATCTTACAGCCCAAGAAGATGCAGAAGCCTTGTTGTCAATCTCGTTTAACACAGCCTGTGCACTCTCTGGCAAAACTGCTAAAGAACCACCTTTTACAGGCTCCATGATTATGATAGGTAGGTCATACTTAATAGCTAGGTCGTAACAAGTTTTTGACTCTACGCTCTCGCTGTCCCAGTCAACATAGTTGATTTGTAGCTGAATAAAATCTGTTTCGTGGGCATGTTTTTCTAAAGCTTCTGCCAAAACAGGCGAGCTGTCATGGAAAGAAAATCCCATGTTCTTAACTTTGCCCTCGGCTTTTTTCTCGTGTAAAAACTCCCAAGCACCGATTTTTTCAGCATGGTCAAATCTTTCTTTATTCATGGCGTGAAGTAGATAGTAGTCGTAGTACTCAAGTCCTGCGCGGTCTAAAGACTCCTGAAAAACTCTTTCCATATCCTCTTTGTTTTCGCACATCCAAAGTGGAAGCTTTGAAGCTGTTTGGAAGCTCTCTCTTGGGTACCTGTCGACGACTGCTTCTTTAAGTGCGACCTCTGATTTGCCACCGATATACACATAAGCTGTATCGAAATAAGTAAAACCTTTTTCCATATAGGCGTCTACCATCTTACATGTGTGTTCCATGTCAATTTCTTCGCCATTCATTGGCAGGCGCATAAGACCAAAACCTAATTTTGGTATGTCTTGTCCCTCGTATAATTTGCTCATAATTTTCTCCTCCGATTAATTAATTTTAAGTTTATTATACTACTTATGGAAATATAGTCAAGTTAAATTTCATTGTGGCGATGTATTGACAATTTATTTTTGTAGGAGTATTATTAAAACATATAATTTATTTGTTTAATATGCTAAAATAGGAGGGAAAATATGTCATA
>CAYJIA010000096.1:0-4038 GCA_964370115.1 uncultured Eubacteriales bacterium | reverse complement strand
TCACATAGGACCGCCCCTACATTTGTCTGTCAATTTGACGAAAATTATTTTATTACGTCACAGCCCCTCTTTTTATTTTTCTTCATTAATTTCCACTACTAAAATACAATTAAAAATCCGCAGGATTTTCGCCACAATTATTCATTATTAATTATTAATTATTAATTACTAACCGCTTCCGCCACTAAGTCACATGCTTTCACTACCGCTTTTTGGCAGTTTTCTCTTCGGGATTTTGTGTCCTCAAACATGCCGCACATCTCGCCACATGTTGTAGACTTAAACTCTTCTCTAAACTGATTTGACATATTTCTAAAGACGGGATTGACTTGTTTATCGAGTTGGGCTCGTCTTTCTTCATATGTCGGATGCTCTAGCGGATTTTTCCTGCCCTTTGTCATTCCAACTGCTAGACAGGCACCCACAAGTGCACCACAGGTGTTACACTTCGTCGCGTCAAATCCTCCACCAAAACCCGAGGCAAGCGCCACAAGCTCGCTGTCTTTTGTGCCATCGTCACTGTCAAGGTATGCCTTAAAAACACTTTCGGCGCAGTTTAAACCATTGCTAAAATAATAAAGTGCGTTCTCTTTCATAAGCTCAAGTCTTTTTTCGTCCATAATCTTACCTCTTCTTTCAATTTTTTTCATTATACATCTTTTTTCTTTATTTGTAAAATAGTTCTATATAAATAAAGCTTCACTTGTTACAAAACTTAAGTTATGATATACTGTAAAAAAACAAGTGGGGAGCGCTTAAAATGACTTTGCAACAACTCAAACAGATAATTACAATAGCAGATTGTGGCTCAATGAACGAGGCAGCGAAACAACTATTTGTTGCCCAGCCAAGCTTGTCAGCAACTGTAAAAGAGCTTGAAAAAGAGCTTGATACAACCATATTTTTGCGCTCTAACCGCGGTGTGACAGTTACTCCCGACGGACGCGAATTTTTGTCGTATGCACGTCAGGTGGTAGAGCAATATGCTGTAATAGAAGAAAAATTTATAAATAAGAACGTTAAAAGCAAATTTAGTGTCAGCACTCAGCATTATTCATTTACTGTTAAAGCCTTTGTTGAAATGGTGCGTGAAATCGGCATGGACGACTATGAATTTGCACTGCACGAAACGAAGACTGCCGAGGTTATTAACAATGTCAGAGATTTTATTAGCGAACTTGGTATTATATATATAAATAAAAGCAACGAGCATTTTATAAATAAAATACTGCGTGAATACGAAATGGACTTCACCCCTCTTATATCTTGTGAAACCTATGTGTATTTATACAAAGAGCATCCGCTGGCTGGCAGAAAGTCAATAACAATGGACGAGTTAAAAGACTACCCGTGCATAGCCTTTGAGCAGGGCAGTAAGTATTCGCTTCACTTTGCAGAGGAAATGAAAAGCACCTACGAGTATCCAAAACTTATAAAGGTAGACGACCGTGCCACCGCACTTAACTTGATGATAGGCCTAGATGCATACACACTTTGTTCTGGAATAATATGCGAAGAGCTCAACGGCAACGGACATATCGCCGTGCCACTTAAAGAAAGCGAAAGCATGACGATAGGAATAATACATCGAAAAGCACTGCCTTTTAGTCCGCTCGCAAAAATGTATATACAAAAAATAAATGAATACTTTGAGCACAATGGCTTGTTATAGTTTAAATCTATAGCAAGCCATTGTTTTTATGTATTATACAATAACAAAAAGCTGTGCTATACTCTTGTCATTGAAAAAAACATCACAGTCAAGGAGAAAACAATGTTAGAGCTAATAAACATAGCAAAGCAGTTTACATCAAAAAATTCTACTGTAAGCGCTTTATCAAATATAAACTTAAAAATCAATAAAGGCGAAATTTTCGGAATAATCGGCCAGTCTGGCGCAGGAAAATCGACTTTAGTGCGATGTATGAACCTTCTAGAAAAACCAACAAGCGGAAATGTTCTGTTTGACGGCGTGGATATCACAAAACTCAACCAAAAAGAACTGCGAGTATATAGACGAAAAATCGGAATGATATTTCAAAGCTTCAATTTGCTTGAGCAAAAAAATGTGCTTCAAAACACCTCTTTTCCGCTGGAGGTAACAGGAGTTAAAAAATCACAGGCAAGACAAGAGGCAACTCGAATGCTTGAGCTTGTAGGTCTTGGCGATAAATTAAAGGCATATCCATCCCAACTATCAGGAGGACAAAAACAGCGTGTAGCCATTGCAAGAGCACTAGTTAACAATCCAAAAGTCATTTTATGTGACGAGGCAACAAGCGCACTCGACCCGACAACTCGGTCTTCAATATTAGATTTGCTAAGTGACCTCAACAGAAATTTTGATATTACAATTGTAATAATTACCCACGAAATGAGCGTGGCAAAAGAGCTTTGCGACCGTGTTGCAGTTCTTAAAGACGGCGAAATATCGGTTGTTGGAAGCACAAATGAAATCTTACTCAACAGTAACTTCGAGACAATAAAGAGAGGAGCATGATTTATGAATAACGATTTATTTAAACTACTTTTAGACGGAACATATGAAACATTGTTTATGACGCTTGTATCAACTTTCTTTGCATATCTCTTTGGAATTCCACTGGGCATAGTGCTTTTTTCCACTTCTCAAAAAGGTTTGTCTCCCAAGAAAAAAACTAACTTTCTCGTTGGAATAACCGTAAATATGTTGCGCTCGGCACCGTTTATTATACTACTACTTGTACTTATACCCGTGACAAGACTAATAGTCGGCACGACCATAGGTACAGCTGCAATTATACTGCCGCTTACAGTGTCTGCAATACCCTTTGTGGGGCGAATGGTGGAGGCTTCTCTAAACGAAGTCGACAGCGGAGTACTAGAAGCGGCAAGGTCTGTGGGATGTAGCGATATACAAATTATAGTTAAAGTCATGCTCTCCGAGGCAAAACCCTCGCTTATTTCCGGAGCAACAATAGCAATAACCACTATACTTGGCTATTCTGCAATGGCTGGATTTGTCGGAGGAGGAGGCCTTGGGACTATTGCAATAAACTATGGACTATACCGTTATCAAACTGAGGTCATGATAATCACTTTACTGCTACTAATAGCGATTGTGCAAATATTTCAAGCCGTTGGCATGAGGTTTGCAAGTAAAATAGACAAACGCAAAAGAATATAAATTTAATCAGAGAAAGAGGTATTAACAATGAAAAAAATCTTTAAAACCGTCGTATTCACAGCACTTGCACTGACAATTTTTACTGCTTGTGGCAATTCCACAGACAGCAGCAACGAAAAAGAAACCATTACCGTAGGTGCCAGCGTGGTTCCACACGCAGAAATATTAAGCCAAGCGACACAGTTGCTCTCCGATAAAGGATACGAACTGGAAATAATAGAGTACACAGACTATATACTTCCAAATACTGCACTCGATGCCGGCGATTTAGATGCTAATTTTTTCCAACACACACCTTACTTAGAGCAGTTTAACGCAGAAAATGGAACAGATATTTCCTCTGCACTTTCAGTACATTTTGAACCACTTGGAATTTACAGCGATAAAATAACAGCTCTGTCCGACTTGCCAGACGGCGCAAAAATAGCAGTGCCAAACGACGCCACTAACGAGGCACGCGCACTACTTTTACTTGAGTCAAACGGAATAATTAAACTGGACGAAAACGCAGGCATTAACGCAACAAAGCTTGATATAGTAGAAAACCCATACAATGTTGAGATTGTAGAAATTGAGGCCGCACAACTACCTAGAGTTTTGCCAGATGTAGACCTAGCCTGTATTAACGGAAACTACGCCTTACAAGGAGGCTTAAACGCAGAAGATGCAATAGCTTTTGAAGCAAATAACTCGCTATCCGCACAAACTTATGCAAATATATTGGCAGTGAACACAGAAGACTTAGACAGCGAAAAAACAAAAGCGCTTGTAGAAGCGCTAAGCGATGAAGCTATAAAATCATATATAGAAGAAAACTATGACGGAGTAGTTGTAGCCGTATCAGAGTAAGCCTGTAAAACAGTTTATAAGAT
>CAYJIA010000095.1:0-4297 GCA_964370115.1 uncultured Eubacteriales bacterium | reverse complement strand
TAAGAACCCGAAATTTTTTGAAAAAAATTTAGTAAAACTTTTAATTAAAAAATCCGCAGGATTTTCACAACAATTCTCAATTCTCAATTCTCAATTCTCAATTATTAACTATCAATTCTAAATCTTATCGCCTTCTCCTAATCGCCATAACAAAATACGCTACCACTAAGACCACCACGGCGCCAGCGCATATCAAAAACCACGGAGACAACATTATATCTGTGTAGGTTTCAAGGTCTAGAAAAGGTGATAACCTGTGCACTGTCATCTCTGCCACTGCGTTTGATGAACCTATCACCTCGCCATTGTATTTATATTCTACCGTTCCTATGACATCGCCCTCGTTTATCGGTGCGTCAATGCTTTCGGGTATGTTCATTATTATTTCTATTTCCGAAATATCTGTGTCACTAGGCATAAACTCAATTATATCTCTATCCGCCACAATCCCTAGCGTTTCCACATCTTTTGCGTGCTCAATGTCTATTTTCCCAAGCGAATACCCCTGTGGGATTATTGTCTTATTCTCTAAAGTATTAAACGCCCATTCAAAAAGCTCTATCGTGTCTATTAACTCTCCGCGCACTTCCATGTACTGACCGTTTTCATCATATACAGGGCCTCCAAGCGCAACTACTATGTATGAGTATTCATCTTTTTGTGCTAAACTCGCAAGACAAAACCCCGCCTTTGAGTGATATCCTGTCTTTATACCTTCTGCGTACTCATAATAATATATCCCGTCGTGTCTTGTTTGTGATAACAAGGCATTTGTGTTTTCTAAAACTCTATCTGCTGTATATACGTCATTAGCCTCTACTGTATATTGTGGTGTCGATACTATTTCTGTAAAGTAAGGTAGCTTTAAGGCGTACTCTGAAATTATCGCCATATCCCTTGCAGTAGAATAATGATTTTCGTGATGCAGTCCGTGTGGATTTGTAAAATTCGTGTTGGTACAGCCAAGTTCTTGCGCTTTTTCGTTCATAAGCCTTATAAACTCTGAGTCGCCCATGTCATAGGCAAGCTCGGCGTAGTTTGCACCACTTCCCCAATAGTTTTGCCCTGCCTCTTTGTCTATATGCTGTGCTAGCGCTATGGCAACATCATTTCCCGACGGCAACATCAACATGTACAAAAGATCCAAAACCGTAAGCTCTTCACCTGCTACAATGCCAGCCGTCGAGCTTCCTGTCAGTTCTAAAATATCGTCAACTGACGGTTCTATCGTCACAAGTGTATTTTCGATATTCTCAATATTTTCATACGCTACTATATACGCCATAATCTTTGTAAGCGACGCCATTGGTAGTTTTTCGTCTGCATTTTCCTCATACACCGTGCTACCGTCTGCCGTGTTCATCATGAACAGCGCCTTAGAGTAGCTGTCAAACTCGTGTGTAAAGCCCTCAGCGTTTACAGATAAACCAACGCTTACTATAGACATAACTACAAGTAGAAGTGCCATGCCTTTTTTAAAAATTTTTCTCATACTACATATTTCTATACTTTCTAACCGTACGGGTACGATTTTTATTTTTCTTTTGCCTAAATGCCACTATGATATAGATGAGCACTAAAAGTGCTACCGCACCCACAATGCCTAAAAACCAAGGTGAGGTTACGACCTCTATCCCTGTCTCAACAGTTCTTGCAATTTCGCTTCTGTTTACAGTCACTGCTGCTATCGCGTTTGATGTTGCTATAACTTCACCATTATAAATATATTCAACCGTTCCAATAACATCACCTTTTTTTACAGGCGCTTGAACTTTTTCTGGCAAATTGGTTTTTACCTCAACACTCGACATCTCAACCTCAGATGGTAATAGTGCTTGAATACTTCTATCGGTTACAACTTGAAGCCTGTCTACGTCCCAAGCATATTGAAGTTCTACATCGCCTACCAGATAGTGCTCTTGCGCAATAATTTTATTTTCCAAATTCAAAAACGCCCATCTAAAAAGCGTTGCGCTGTCTAACATTTCTCCGTGGAGGCTTGTGGTGTCGCCATTTTCATAGTAAATCGGGCTTCCAAGGGCAATTACAATATATGTATATCCATTATAACTTGCCATACTTGCAATACAGTAATCCGCCTGCGAGTGAGAACCGGTTTTAATACCCGTTGCATATGTATAGTAATATTTACCCTCTGATGCATAAGTGGACATCATTGAGTTTGTTGTATAAACGGTCCGTCTTTCCGGACTTAAATTCGTGCTCCTAAGCGTATAGGCAGTTGTCGACACTATTTCTGAAAAATACGGCAAAGTTGTCGCATATTCTGCAATAATCGCCATGTCACGTGCAGTTGAATAATGGTTTTCATGATGAAGTCCGTGCGGATTTGTAAAGTGAGTATTTGTGCATCCAAGCTCCATCGCCTTTTCATTCATAAGTCTTACAAATTCTGAGTCTCCCATGTCATATGCAACAGCCTCATAATCCACATCACCGCCATAATAATTTTGCCCAGCAAGTGCATCTATATATTGTGCCAAAACAAGTGAGGCGTCGTTACCAGACGGCACCATCATCAGATATAAAAGCTCTAAAACTGTGAGTTCCTCGCCGACTGAAATGTCTGCAAGTGAACTGCCTGTACCATTTAGTATAAGCTCAACCGAAGGGTCGACCATCAAAAGCGTATTTTCCACATTTTGTATATTTTCATACGCCACTATATACGACATAATCTTTGTAAGCGACGCCATTGGCACCTGCTCGTCTGCATTATACGCAAAAACAGGCGTACTGTCGTCTAAATTCAACATAAAAATCGAGTTTGAATATCCCTCAAATTCATGTGTATATCCAAGCTCATTTTGTATTGTTTTCAATAATTGCGCCTGAAGCTGTTCTTCCTGTGTTAGCTGTTCCTCTTCTGTAAGGTCTTCGTCGTTTTGCTCTTCTGCCAACACCCCATACATTGGGAAATTTATTATAAACATTACCGCAAATAGCGATAAAAAAATATTTTTAAGTTTTTTCACTATACTTTCCTCCGAATACTTGATATAATACGAATATAGTAATAATACCACTTTTTCACTATAAAATCAATAATTAAAAGGAGAAAAGCTTGACAGATGGGAATAAATTTACATTTCATAAAGCACAGTAGCTTTACACTCGAGACAGAAAACCACGTGTTGCTCTTCGATTATTTCGAGGGCGATTTGCCAAATTTTCCTCAAGATAAGCACTTGCTGATATTTTCAAGTCACTTTCACGGTGACCATTTTAGTGATAAAATCTTTGATATAACTCACCCTGAGATTAGCTATATTTTAGATAAAGGAATTAAACCAAAACTTAAAGACACACAAAACCAAGACAATATATTATTTGTAGATGCAAATTGCTGTTATAATTTGGGTGATATAAAAATTGATACTTTAAAATCAACCGACGAGGGTGTGGCGTTTTTAATAAAATGCGACGGCACAAGAATTTATCATGCGGGAGATTTAAATCACTGGCACTGGGACGGCGAAGACCACGATGCAAATTTTGAAATGGCTAAAAATTATTTTACCGAAATAAAAAAACTAAGTGGCAAGCGTTTCGACTTTGCATTTGTACCGGTAGACCCAAGGCTTGGTACATCTTTTGACTTAGGCATTAAAGGCTTTTTAGAAAACGCAAACGCCAAAACCGTAATCCCCATGCATATGTGGGGCGATTTTAGCGTTGTTGAAAAAATCAAAGAAGAGTTCCCAAAAGAAAACATACTTGATATAAAAGAAGAAAACCAAAGTTTTAATATATAGGAGAAACAACATGAAATTTACATTTGCACACAATAACTTGAACGTAAAAGACTTAGATAAGTCTGTAAAATTTTACGAAGAGGCACTATGTCTTTCTGTTAAGGAAATAAAAGGTCCAGACGACGGCAGTTTTAAACTTGCGTTTTTAACCGACGGCAATGTGCCACATCTTTTAGAGCTGACATGGCTTAGAGATTTCACAAAAGAAAAATACGACCTAGGCGACAATGAAATTCATCTTGCCTTTACGGTGGATAATTTTGACGAAGCCTATGAAAAACACAAAGAAATGGGTTGCATTTGTTATGAAAACACCGCAATGGGCTTGTACTTTATAGCTGACCCCGACGGCTATTGGATAGAAATCGTGCCAAATAGGGTTAAGTTTAATTAATTTAGGGAATAGTAAAAAGCTTTACTGGGTTTTCTCGAAAAATTGCAGGTTCTTAGGACTGCGTCCTAAGGTGCTTTCCGCAGAAAGCGAAATCCAATACTTTCTAAAACGCAGGAATGGTGAATTT
>CAYJIA010000094.1:0-4313 GCA_964370115.1 uncultured Eubacteriales bacterium | reverse complement strand
AAAATTAAGGAGTAATAAATGATTTATTTTAACTGTGATTATACCGAGGGTGCACACCCTCTTATACTTAAAAACTTACTTGATACTAACATGGAGCAAACTATAGGTTATGGATTAGACTCCCACAGTCTTAATGCCCAAAAACTTATAAAATCTGCCTGTGACTGCGAAAACGCAGACGTCCATCTGCTTGTAGGTGGTACTCAGACAAACTTAACCCTTATTTCCTCGGCTCTTAGATCGTACCAAGGCGTAATTGCGACAAGCGCTGGGCATATCAGTGTGCACGAGACAGGCGCCATAGAGGCACAAGGCCATAAAGTTTTATCCCTGCCTTGTAAATCAGACGGAAAACTTTTAGCAGAAGATGTAGAAAAAACTATATTAGCCCATATAAACGACCCTGCAAGAGAGCACTGTGTAATGCCTAAGATGGTGTACATTTCAAACTCCACCGAAAACGGCTCTATATATAAGAAATCGGAAATTAAAGCTTTAAGCGAAGTTTGCAAAAAATACGGACTATATTTTTATTTAGACGGTGCAAGACTTGGCTATGCACTTTGTGCAAACGACAATGATTTAAGCCTTAGTGACTTGCCAAAATATTTTGACGCATTTTATATAGGCGGAACAAAGGTCGGCGCAATGTTTGGTGAGGCGCTAGTCATAGTAAACGATAATTTAAAAGAAAACTTTAGATATCATATAAAACAAAAAGGTGCAATGCTTGCAAAGGGCAGAATACTTGGTATTCAGTTTGAAACCCTGTTTACTAATAATTTATATTTAGAAATCTCAAAGCACGCAATAGAAATGTCAAAACTTATCGCAAATGCGGTTTTAGACTGTGGATTAAAACTTTTTGCAAAACACGAGACAAATCAAATATTTGTTATAATGCCAAAAACTGTTTATGCTAAACTTGATACAAAATATGTTTTAGAATACTGGGAGCCTTATGATGAAACTCACGATGTTGTAAGAATTTGCACAAGTTGGGCAACACTTAAAGAAAACGTGAACAAACTTATAGCCGATATAAAGGAATATGTAAATGTATAATTATAAGATTTTTGACAGCTCACTTTTAGAAGCGGTGAAGTCTATATATAAAGACTCAAACTGGCAGGCTTATCTAAATAATGATAAGAAATTAAAAGCAGCACTTGATAATTCTCTTTACCTTTACGGTGCCTTCGACGGCGACAAGCTTATAGGCTTTATCCGTTGCGTCGGAGACGGTGAACATATCGTCGTCGTGCAGGATTTGATAGTTTTGAACGATTATATGAGGCAAAAAATCGCCTCAAAGCTATTAATTCACGTGATGGATAAATATGAAGACGTTAGAGCGTTCCAGATAATCACCGACAAGGATGATAAGCGTTCAAACGCATTTTATCGCTCTTTAAACTTTAAAGTTTTAGCCGATTATAATCTTATTTCTTATATTAGATAAAGGTGGATATAAAATGAAAAACAACAAGGCTTTTACCATGGTTGAATTAATTATTGTAATTGCAATTATAGCAGTGCTCGCCGCCGTGCTTGCACCGCAGTATTTGAGATTTGTTGAAGATGCAAAGAAAAACAGCGACCGCCAAACAGTAAACAACTTAATAACTCTATCTCAAGTTTCCGTAATAGAAGAAAGCAGTAATATTCCGCCAAATACTATTATAGAAGTTCTATGGGGTTCTGGTTATGGTGACGGGCATGACTATGACGACTGGCTTTTGGTTCGTGAGGCATATGGTGTAGGTTGGAGCGGACGCAGCTCTGCGATAAAACCCTCAGATTATGTACAGACAGGCGCAGACCTTACGGATTTACAGCAAGTCATAATTGGTGGTATGCATTTAGAAGCAACAAAAACTAGCTATGGAGATTTTTACGCCGTAATGGATGCCGATCAATCCCAAATCGCACAAAACAATAACTTTGCCCTACACATAAACTCAAGCACAGGTGAAATGGCTTTCGCCTACACAAGTTTAGACGGAGTTAAAAACATTTGGATAGATGAACTAGGAATAAACCTAACTCCCATACCTTAGCCGAGTTCATATAAGTGCAACACAACGCGTAAATAACAAACAAATTTTGGCAAAATAATGTAGGGACGAACCTGTGTTCGTCCCTATGATTTTATAAATTATGATGATTTAAACATAGGACAAGGGTGTTGCTCTTGCCTTGATTTGTACGTAAACCCTAATGAGAATTTTTTTCTTTCAAAAAGTTCTATACCCTCTTATTACCCTTCGCCTAAAAACTTTTTAACAGCAAAAAAAGTCTCGTCACTTATTACATGCTCTATTTTACAGGCATCTGTAAGTGCTTGTTTTTCACTTACTCCAATTTTAATAAAAAAGTCAGATAACAACACATGACGCTCGTACATTTTCTGAGCTATTTCCAGTCCTTTTTCTTCCAGTTTTATCAAATTTTCTTTTGTCACAGATATAAAATTATTCTCTTTGAGTTGTTTCATCGCCACGCTTACGCTAGCCTTTGAAAATCCCATTTCATTTGCAATATCAACTGCACGGACATTACCGTTTCTTTTTCCTAGAATATAAATAGTTTCCAAATAATTTTCTGATGATTCAAGCACTTTCATCGTTTATCCCCCTTGTAGACTCTGTTTTATTTACTTCTAATTATACCCACAAGAATAGCTAATGTCAATAATGTATATTTTAATAAATCATAGCACACAATATAACAAAATTAATTGGTAGGTATTGCTATGAAAATATACACAAAAGAACAATATGCAAAAATCACGGAAGAGGTTTCACCGCCTTCACCTGTCGTAAAAAACTGTTTTAGAGCTTTTCTATTTGGCGGTTTGATTTGCACTTTAGGGCAAGGTTTTTTTAAGCTTTATAGTTTTTTGGGGCTTGACGAGACAAGTGCACGAAGTTTTGTCTCTATCACTCTAATATTCCTATCCGCTCTGCTTACCTGCCTTGGGGTTTATGATAAAATTGCAAAGCACGCAGGAGCTGGAACTTTGGTTCCAATTACAGGTTTTGCAAATGCCATGGTGTCTCCCGCAATGGAATTTAAGCGCGAGGGAATAATCACAGGCCTTGGTGTAAAGATGTTTTTCGTCTCAGGCCCTGTAATAGTCTTTGGCATTTCTTGTTCTGTTATTTACGGATTTATACTATATATAATTTCACTTTTTTAGTCGAGGTAGTTATGAAAAGAATTGGAAAGTACACGATGATTACAGAGGTCTCACCCTCTGTAATTTCATATGGCTCCATAGTCGGTGCAAAAGAAGCAAAAGGCCCTTTCGGAAAATACTTTGACCAAAGCATAAGCGACTCTTATTTAGGAACTGAAAGCTACGAAAAAGCCGAGGCTAAGCTTCAAACAGAGGCAATAAACATTGCAATTGGCAAGTCGGGGCTAAGTCACGACGAGATAAACCTTGTCTTCGCAGGGGATTTACTCAATCAGTGCATATCTTCGATTTTTGGTATGCGCGGAATAGAAATCCCGTTTTTGGGTCAATTTGGCGCCTGCTCTACCATGGCGCAGGCACTTTTGCTGTGTGCAATAAGTGTTGAAAGCGGTTGCATCAACAACTGTGTCGCCGTCACCTCTTCACATTTTTGTACGGCAGAACGGCAGTTTAGACTTCCTTTAGAATATGGCGGACAGCGCACTCCTACCTCACAGTGGACAACCACGGGTGCAGGTGCCGTCGTAATAGGGAAAGGTGGGAAAGTGAAAATAGGAAAAATACATGTCGGCAAAATTGTTGACCTTGGCATTTTGGACAGTGCAAACATGGGTGCTGCCATGGCACCTGCCGCCGCCACAAGTATTTTTAGGTTTTTGGAAGACACCAACACAAAACCCGAAGATTACGATTGTATTTTCACGGGAGATTTAGGCTTGGTTGGCAGCGAATTATTATATAAAATTTTACTCGAAAACGATATTGATTTAAAGCCAAAGCACAGGGACTGTGGTGTTATGATGTATGACATAAAAGCACAAGACGCGCATTCAGGCAGTTCTGGTTGTGGTTGCAGTGCATCTATATTATGTGCTTATATCTTAAGGGAGCTTGAAGCGAAACGCCTTAAAAAAGTTCTGTTTTGTGCCACAGGCGCCTTAATGTCCCCCACTTCATCACAGCAAGGCGAAAGCATACCTGGTATTTGCCATATAGTGGAGTTTGAGAGCTATTAGATGTAAGAGGTAAAACGCCTTAGGGCTCTGCCTTTTGAATCCGCAATTTTTCGAGAAAAATTGACTAAAGCTTTTAATTAAAAAATCCGAAGGAT
>CAYJIA010000093.1:0-4576 GCA_964370115.1 uncultured Eubacteriales bacterium | reverse complement strand
TTATAGAATAGAAAGAGCAGAAAGTAAAGATAGTGAAGGGAATTATATATTTATAGTTTTAGAAGAAGACTATGCAAGAGAAGGTAATTTAACGACATATGTGGATAAAGATAATGTAAAACTTGATTCAAACTATTTATATAGAGTTACTTTATCCTTAAATGGTGAGTCTAGTTTATTTTCACACACTTGTGAGCTTGTAACTAGTAGTGTCATTTATAATTTTAATGTTATCGATGATACTACAACAAGTATTACTTATGCTTGGGATGCTGTGTCTTTTGCAGAAAGTTATATAATCTTTTATGCAACTACGGATGATTTTAATCAGGCGACTAGTATTTATAATACAAAAAATAACAACGCGTTTGTTTTACAAAATTTTATCCCGTCGGTAGTATATTATATTTGGGTACAATCGCTTTTCCCCGATGGAAGTAAAGGAATTGTTTCTTCCCCTCTTGCCTGTATGGTCGATTTTACAAAAAAAATTACTTATGAAAATGCAGGAAGTTATTCTTTTTACTATGATGGAGTAAAGCCTGCAACAGTTAATATCTATATCAGAGGAGCAGGTGGTGGTGGTCAAGGGGGATCAGGCGTAACTAATGCCGTAGGTGCACCATTCTATATAGGAGGCGGAGGCGGAGGGGGAAGTGTTGCTTTCGCTAGTTTTGATATTGCTCCCAATAGTAATATTTCTTTTACAGTAGGCTCTGGTGGAGAAGGGGGGAATCCTAAATATACGTTAGATTATGGTTTTCCTGGTACTAACGGTGGGGTTACATCGTTGCAATATGACCATTTAAATATAAGTTTAAATGGAGGTGCTGGTGGAGGAACGCGTGGAAAACTTTTGGGAGGTTCTGGAGGTAATACTGATAATCCTGTTACAAATCCTAATGGTGTTATATTAGAAAGTTTTATATATGAATTTGGTGATGATGGTTATGATGGTGGTAATTATTTTGAAAACCCAACTATTAATCTTGGTAAAGGTGGTGCAACTCCTTCAATTGGAACTTTTGAAGAAGTTGTAACAGGAGGAAAGGGAGGTGATACCCCAAATATAATCCCAAGTTCATTAGCTTATGGAACAAACGGATTGGATGGATTCATATCATTGACCATTATTGTAGAATAGGAAATTCTTAAATTGCAATTCTAAGCTATGTGTAGGAGAAAAAAATGAAAAAAGTATTAATGGTCATAGCGATTATGGTTTGTTCGCTATGTGTGGTTGTTGCTCAGGAAAAAGGTCAAATAGTAGTATATCCTTTTTCAGGTGTAGACGAAGATTCAGCCTATAGCTTGGGTGATACGTTGGCAAGTGAATTGTATTATTCCAGCGGAGCTGATTATGATGTTTATCTTAGTTCTGTTCCATATGATTTTTCTAGCGAAGAACTTGAAGAATCTGATTTGCCTATATATTTGATTTTTGGTGAAATAGCTTTTATAGAAGATATGGTAGACATTTCAATAAGTATTAAAAATAATTCAGACTTTGCAGAAGTTGCAATAATAAATGCTGAACATAGTAGTTCTGAAAAAATTAGTATAATTTTTTCAGAACTAGCAGAAGTGATTCTTAATGAACTATCTGACGGGCAACGAAAAAGGCATGTTTTTGGTACAAAGGCTACTCTTGGCTACTCTGCAAATCGACCAAAACCAGAAAATGAATATGATTATGTTGGCTATGAAGCACCGTTTTCTGGTGGAATCTCTGTTTATGGTTCATGGGGTTTTTTGCCATATATGTATATAGGTGCTGATCTAACCATGGATATATTGGTTTCATATAACCTTATGGCTACAGCAGGTGCTAACTATACATTTAATAATTTTATTCAACCATATTTTGTTGCCGGAGTGGGAGGATATGCAGATGGCTTATTTGAAAAAATTGGTTTAATGACAAGGGTAGGTGCTGGTGTTGATTTTATATTGCCGTCTGATTTAACTCTTGGACTTGAATATTCATGGGATAATATGTTTAATTATCAAGACTCTCATAAAATTTCTATATCTTTTGGTGCAAACTTCGATTTTTAGTTTTATTAAACAAACCTTGAAATTTAATCAGTAAGTTACAATACTTGTAGATCCACCCCTCTACAAGAATTGCCTTGCCCAACTCAACACCCTCTCTACAAACAACTGCTTTTCAAATAAAAACATATCAGCAAGCACCGCCCCAATAATCAAAACCACAAGTAAGCCTCTAAAACCAAGCAGCCTCAACATTTTCCGTAATACAAAAATACCCACAAACCCAATTATCAACAACGTAAAAAGCGACATGCTTTGCATTGGAAAACTGTTTCCAAACGGTAGCTCTATCTCTTTAGAAAGTACCGCTTTTACAGAATGCCATACATTTCCAACTGTGCTTGTAACCTTTGTAAAACCGCTTGAAACAGTATTTTTGACATTGCTAAGATTATTTGTATTGCTTTCATACGCTGTGTTTTGTGCAGATTGCACGACAGAACCACTAATCGACGTAAAATTGCCAACGCCAATACATCTTTTATTCCAATACGGCTCGTTAAAAGATGTCACAGTAACAAACCTCTCATCCCCTCCGCTTGGGGCATGTACAAACTCATTATTGCCCATATAAATACCCACATGGGCAACGGTCGAAAACCAACTTGTGTCAAAAAAGAGTAAATCTCCAAGTTGAACTTCTGAAAGAGATATAAGTTGCATAGAATTATACAGTGCATTTACCGTTCGGGGTACTTCAATACCGAGAGAATCTTGTGCCGACGCTAAAATTAAGCCTGAGCAGTCCATGCCATTTGCATCTTCTCCTCCCCATTCATATGGTGTACCTTGATATGTAAGGGCACTATGCACAAAGGATTGGCGCTGGCTATCTGTAAGGGCCACATCACTTTGCGAAAAAGCTGAGAATGTAAAAAATGTAATTACAAGCAAAAATGCAATGTTTGTATGTAATTTCATAATTGTGTACAGTATACACCATTTTTAACAAAAAATCTCCTGGATTTTCTAAAGTTCCAAAATTTTACGTACCTAAATGACTATAATAAAGGTGGAAGTAATTCTAAAAGGATGTAGCCTATGACTGAAAGAATGTTTGAATGGGATGACAAAAAAAATGAAATAAATGTAGTTCGCCATGGTATACGTTTTGAACAAGCTGCATTAATTTTTGATGATGAAAACAGACTTGAATTCTATGATGAAGACCATTCACAAGTTGAAGAAAGAATAAATGTAATCGGGTTGGTTGAAAAAATTTTGTTTGTGGTGTATACTGAAAGAAAGTTCAGTACAAGAATTATTTCAGCACGAAAAGCAACAAAGGAGGAAGCCGATGAGTACTACCACCGTAATCACATTGAGTGAATTAAAACGTAAAGGTTTATCGCAAAAAGATCGCGAAATGATTGCACGAGCTGAGTGTCATCCTGATAGCGATTGTCCTGCTTTAACTTTTGATCAATTAAAAAACCTCAAACGACCTTCCATAGAATTACGTAAAAAAAAGAATTTTTAATACGTAATATCTCGTTACAAATTTAAATTTTTAGTACAGCCAGAGATGGTTTGGACGAAAAAGAAAAGCGGC
This sequence comes from uncultured Eubacteriales bacterium, assembly GCA_964370115.1. Taxonomy (GTDB): domain Bacteria; phylum Bacillota; class Clostridia; order Oscillospirales; family Acutalibacteraceae; genus SIG603. Next base: position 969 of record CAYJIA010000093.1, on the reverse strand, counting down.
TTATAAGTTGGTTAGAGTTTCTAAAGGTGGAAAAGAAAATGGAAGCAGCACAAGTAATAGAAAAATATCCATATTTACAAAAAGCATATGATAAAATTCAAGAGCTGAGCCGTGACTCTGCAAATAATGTAGAATATACAGAAAGACTTATTTGGTACTTTGATGAAATAGGGCGGCTTACCAATGAAGATAGACTAAGAGAAGAAATTGAAAAACTAAAAATAGATGCAAAAAATGCAAAACTAGAAATTGCAAAAACCGCTTTGAAAGAAGGTCTTGATATTGCTGTTATAGAAAAATTAATAGGACTCTCAGAAGCCGAAATTGATTCAATAAAAAATAATGCTTCATAGTTCGGGCAGGGCTATTTGTGCTCTCCTCCGTCATCTGCGCCAAGGATTCCGAGCGTGGTATCCTTTTTGCACCCTGTAGGGCACGGCTTGCCGTGTCCGTTGCTAAGCAAAAAGATACAAGCAAGAGCCTAACCGCACTTTAGTGCGGGGGCGCCCAACTACCTTGAAATTATCAAAAAAAAATGTTACAATATTCGAATGGGTGAGACAAAATCAAAAAAATCGAATTATGATGAATCTAAGATTAAAACGCTTAGTTCGTTAGACCACATTCGTCTTCGTACCGGTATGTATATCGGCAGGCTTGGAGACGGTTCAAATCAAAATGATGGTATTTACATTCTCTTAAAAGAAGTTATCGATAACTCAATTGATGAGTTTATTATGGGTAACGGTAAAAAAGTTGACGTTGAAGTTAAAGAAAACCGTGTAAAGATTCGTGACTATGGTCGGGGTATTCCGCTTGGAAAGCTTGTAGACTGTGTGTCGGTAATTAACACCGGGGCAAAATATAATGATGATGTTTTTCAATTCTCTGTTGGGCTAAACGGGGTTGGTACAAAGGCCGTTAACGCTTTATCTACCTATTTTAGAGTTGTTTCTGTTCGAGAAGGAA
>CAYJIA010000092.1:0-4946 GCA_964370115.1 uncultured Eubacteriales bacterium | reverse complement strand
TAAACCCAGCACAGATACTTATGAGCCGAAAGGAGTGAGGGTATGAACTTTTTAAAACGTGGAATTTTAAGCTGTGTGTTTAACACAAAACGCACCGTGATGTATTTTCTGATTTTTCTACTGCTTGCCCTCTTATTTCAAGTGTGCCTCACAGCTTATATGGGCACGGTAAAGCAAGACGAGCAGTACAGGCAGGAGGTCGACACCAAGCTTATCATAACAGGAAATAATGTGAAACATTATGACCTCATAAATTTGGAGTCAAACGGAATTGACAGCGCACTTGTGTCGGAGATTGAAACAATAAGCGGTGAAAATGACAGCTTAAAACTGGCACTCTCACAAGCTTTGGTAGACGGAAATATCTATAAATCCGAACTGCAATTTGAGGAATTTCCAGACGATAAAACGGCGTACATAATGGCAATTTCAAATTCGGGCGGACTAGGCGAAAATGTCATGCTCGCAGACGGCGAAGTTTTAAATGAGGACAGCGAAATGTCGGTGATGATATCCTCAGCCTTTGCGGGAGTAAATGGACTTCAACTGGGTGATAAAATAAGTCTGACAGCAGAGTTTGTAGACAGTGAGGTCGAGGTGCAAGTGATAGGGATATTCTCCTTTGCCAAACAGCCTGTCCCAGTAGGCGAACCCGAGACAAATGCAGAAAATCTGCTTTATACAAGCCTTGATGTCGCCTACACATTAAACGGAATAGAAAATATAACCGAGATGCATTTAAACGTGGAAAATGGCGAGACAGCAGGCAGAATAAAGGCAGATATAGAAAATGTCTTAGACGAAGAACAGGCGAAGTTTGTCGATATCTTAATAGATGATACGCAGTATATAAGCTTGCAAGAAAACACGGCAGGAGTAAAAGGCGCAGTGCTTGCAATCACGGTGACGATTTTCGCAATGACAATAGTGGTTGTGTGTATGTTGACGGTGCTTCACTCACAAAGAAAAAGCAGGGAGTTCGGAGTGCTGATGTCTATGGGCGAAAACCCCATAAAAATAGCAATGCAAGTGACCATAGAAATGGCGCTGCCACTGCTGTTGGCAATAACAGTCTGTATGCCCACAGTGCCGATAGTAGCAGGCGGGCTGACAAACGCCTTAGGTACAGGTGAAATAAGTTGGGATTTACAGACAGTGTCACTCGTGTATATTTCGGCATTATCACTGGTGGTAATAAGTTCACTATTAATTTTATATAAAGTGTTAAAATACAAACCAAGACAAATTTTGGCGGATGGGGAATGAGGAGATTTATTATGAGTAAAATTTTAGAATTTAAAAACGTGGATTATTTTTACGGCGGAAAAGATAGGAAGGTAAGCATTTTAGAAAATGCAAGTTACGAGTTTGAAAAGGGCAAGCTTTACACGATAGTAGGTCCGTCAGGTTCAGGTAAAACCACAAGTTTAACCCTTGCAGGAGCACTCGAGTCGCCGAAGTCTGGCGAGGTTTTGTTTGAAGACAAAGACCTTAAAGACATAGGCTATACATATTATCGAAACAGCAAAATAGGCATAGTTTTTCAAAGTTACAACCTTTTAAGCTACCTAAACCCCATGCAAAATGTGATGGCGGCTATGGAAATATCTAAAAATGATATTCCAAATAAGAAAGAAAAAGCTGAAGAATTACTTCTTCGCATGGGGCTTACAAAACAGCAAATGAAAAGAAATATCAATAAGCTCTCAGGCGGTGAGCAGCAAAGAGTTGCAATAGCAAGGGCGATATCCACAAATGCAGACATAATTTTAGCGGATGAGCCAACAGGAAACCTAGATGCCGACACTGCAAAAGGTATAGTCGACATCTTAAAAGATTTAGCACACGTTGATAAAAAATGCGTGATAGCGGTAACCCACTCAGAAATTTTTGCAAGTGAAGCAGATGTTGTGGTGAAACTTGAGGGGAAAAGGCTTAATAGTTGAGCACGAAAAGGAGAAAGTTATGAAAAAAGTAATATCAATAATACTATGTCTAAGCATAATTACCCTAGTATCCTGCACAGATAAAAGTGCTGAGATTTATTCGCAAAACACTAACACTTCAATTGAGGAAAGCGAAAGTGTTTCAACAGTTGAGTCAGAAACTTCAACTTCTGAAAATTTAGCAGAAAAATCTGAAACTACTTTGCTTGAGCCACCTGCGACAGGTTTATCAGGCACACTTGAAATAGCAACCGATTTTTTTGATGACGGAGAATTTACTGCACCGAACACAGTTATCGAGGGTTTTAAAAAACTTAACCCTGATGTTGAAATTATTATAAATGGCGGAGACGGTTTTTTAAAAGTACCGAATGGATACGAAGAAGGCATGATAATATTTGATAGCTATGTGCAAAATCTCAGAATAAAAATGGTGTCGGGTGATGCTCCAGATTTAATTTATCAGAGTGAAGACGATTATATAACAGATTTTGTACCGAGTGGCTTAACGACAGACTTAAACAGCTATATTGAAAGTGACGAAACATTTATTAAAGATGATTTCTTTATGAACGTTTTAGAAGCTAATGAATTAAGTGGCGGGCTTTACAGCATAATTCCACGTTTTGACATTGAATTTTTCAGGTTGCAAGTAGATGCTTTGGATGCGGCACAGATAGAGGAGAGTTCAATCGAAACAATAGATTATAAACTTCTATATGATATTTACAACAAAGCAAAAGACAGTGGAAAGCTAGAAAGTCCTATGCCTATAGGCGATTCTGGTAAGGTTTATCTAATGAATCATGAGCACTCTGCATATTTTGATCGTGAAACTATGACTGCAAACTTCAATAGTGAGGGATTTATTGAGTATCTAAATATAACTGATGCATATAATAGCATTGATGGAAGTATCGCGGGTGGGTTTAATGATGACCCATCGATATTTGAAGATGAAAATTTTAATGATATAGCCATATTGGCAACTGCATATCCACTGGATTCTGAGTTAATGATTAAAAAAAGCGAAGGTTTTACAGAACCTATTCCAGTAACTACATCCTCAGGGGAACTTCTAGTGTCTGGAGTAAGCATGGGAATACCTGCAAATGCTAAAAATCCAGAGCTTGCGTGGGAATTTATAAAGTACTGTATTTATGAAAGCGGAGAAATTGATTTAAGTGTAAATAAATTCGGTGACTGGAATGGAGATAGATTCGACGTATCTATTCCGATTAATAAAAATAATTTTGAAGAATATTACAGATTAAAGCTAAGTGCATATAGTGATGAAGAAATTGATGAATATATTTCATACATCTATGGTGCGTTAGAACTTCCTACAGTAGGTAGCCTGCCATCGGAAGATCTTGAATTAGCACTGTTTTACTTGCAAGAAGACTTCTATAACGGTTTAATGACAGCAGAAGAATGTGCTAAGGCTATGCAGGATAGGGTAGATATTTATCTTGCGGAGATAGCTTAAAAAACGCTTTGCATTTTTTAGTGAAGAACTAAAAGTGAAGAGTGAAAAAGTTGTGGTGAAAATCTTTCGGATTTTTTAATTGTAGGGTCGCTCCTGTGTGAGTGACCGCAAGTTAACCACTAATTTTGTGAAAAGGAGAAAACCATGAGAAAAGTTATCTCAATAATACTATGTCTAAGCTTAATTACATTAGTATCATGTTCAGATAAAAACGCTGATATTTATTCGAAACACACGGCAGATGTATCAAACCAGAACGAGGAAAGTGGGAGTTCGGATAGCGGTGACGACGTAACAGAACGTGGACTTTCGGGGACTATTAAAATACATACTGATAACGTAGTAAGCGACACCATAGGTTGGTATCGCTCTATGCAAGAATTTTTGAAAATTCACCCAGATGTAAATATTGAGCTAAACGACACCATGATTGAGTACACAACAGAGGAAGAATACTATGCCGCCGTCAAGGCTTATGGTGATGGATTGAAGGTGCAGATGGTATCTGGCAACACACCAGACCTCATAATAGATTCTTATGGTTCTGATTATACAAGCCAGTTTGTAGCAAGTGGGTTATTATATGATTTTAATGAGTTTATTGAAAATGACCCTGAGTTTATAAAAGATGATTACTATATGAACGTAATTAATGCACAGGAGATAAATGGCAGTTTATACAGATTTCCTATAGAATTCGAGTTTTCTTCGGTGCGACTTCGTGAAGACGTGTTAAATGCCTTGGATATAGACATAGAGGGCATAAAAACTGTCGATTATAATTTCTTATTTGATATTTATGACAGAGCCACTCAAAGCGGAGAATTTCCAGAGCTTAAATATATACAAGCAGAAGATTTTGCAGGTAAGGCAATTTTATATCAAGAAGAAATTTCTGCCGCATACGATGCGCAAAATATGACCGTGAACTTCAATTCTCCCGAATTTATAGAATATTTAACAGTGACAAATAATTACACAGCCGTAAGCGAACCATTTGTATACGCCATAGCAAGTGGAGATGTAGAAATTGTAAGTGGAGAAGACTATTTTGCTCAAATTTTGGGGATAGCTGGAACTTCGTACAAGGCTATGACACAAGAGGCAGAAAATCTCACAATGCCAATTCCACTATCAAATTCACAAGGTGAAGTTTATGCACAAATTATGAGTTCAATGTCTATACCACAAAACGCCGAAAATGCCCAGCTTGCCTGGGAGTTTATTAAGTATCACATAGGAGAAACACAGGACGCAGTGTTTTTAGATGAAGAGGGCGAGATAAGCGGTTCAAGATATTTGTACCCTGCGATAAATAAAAAGTTTTTTAGAGAAAGCAGTCTGTATGCCATAGAAGAATTTACCTACGAAAACGACGTAACTTTTACAAAAGAGGAAGTAGAAGCTTATCTTGATTATATAGACAAGTCACTGGAAAACCCGATAACAATAGGACTTACCAACACAGAACTTAACAATGCGCTAACCCAGTTAATGACTGATTTTTATAA
>CAYJIA010000091.1:0-4957 GCA_964370115.1 uncultured Eubacteriales bacterium | reverse complement strand
TCAAAAAATCCGAAGGATTTTCACCACAATTATTCATTATTAATTATCCATTATTAATTAGTTAATTTTAAATGAAATTTAAAATTAACTCGCCCATTTCGCTACAGCTTACTAAACTCATGCCGTCACTCATCATGTCGCCTGTTCTAAAGTTTTTGTCTAGTACTTTATTTACAGCGTCTTCTATCATGCTTGCCTCTTTTTCCATTGAGAAAGAATATCTTAGCATCATTGCGGCCGAAAGTATTGTGCCTATTGGGTTCGCTTTGTTTTGGCCTGCTATATCAGGAGCCGAGCCGTGGATTGGTTCGTACATTCCTCTGCCTGTTTTGCCTAAAGATGATGAACCTATGGTGCCTATGGTACCTGTTATCATTGATGCCTCGTCTGATAATATATCGCCAAACATATTTCCTGTTAAAATAACATCGAAGAAAGACGGCTTTTTGCAAAGTTGCATTGCTGCATTGTCAACATACATATGGTCTAAAGTGACTTCTGGGTACTCTTTTGCCACTTTTTCTACGGTCGCTCTCCAAAGTCTACTGCTGTCAAGCACGTTTGCTTTGTCTACGCTTGTGACGTGTTTATTTCTTTTCATGGCGGTCTCAAATGCGACATGTGCAATTCTTTCTACTTCGCTTTCTGAGTATGTCATGGTGTCGTGTGCAATTTTTTGTCCGTTTTCTTCTACTGTTTCGTGCTTACCGAAATAAATTCCGCCTGTAAGCTCACGAACTACAACAAAATCTATGCCCTCGTCGACAATAGATTTTTTTAGTGGGCAGGCATCTGCTAGTTGAGGAAATAAAACCGCAGGTCTTACATTTGCGTAAAGTTCCATTTTTGCCCTGATTCCCAAGAGTGCTTTTTCTGGTCTTTTATCACCTGGAAGAGTGTCCCATTTAGGACCACCAACGGCACCTAGAAGCACGCTGTCGCTTTTAAGGCAGGCGTCTACCGTGCTTTGTGGAAGGCATTCGCCGTGCTCGTCAATTGCAATTCCGCCAGCGTTTACATAGTCATAATTAAATGTATGACCGCATTTTTCGGCTATTTTGTCAAGCACTAGTATAGTTTCGTTTACAATTTCAGGGCCTATTCCGTCACCCTTGATTACAGCAATGTTCTTTACCATTTTCTTACCCCTTATTGTTTTTTATTGAATTCATATATCCGCCTGCTTTTATTATTTCTTGAATAAAAGGAGGGAAAGGCTGTGCCTTGTAAGTTTCATTTTTTGTGATATTTGTGATGACACCTGTGTCAAAATCTACTGTTACTTCGTCTGTGTCAGAAATTTTTTCGCCAGCCTCTTCACATTCTAGTATTGGAAGACCGATGTTTATTGCGTTTCTATAGAAAATTCTTGCAAATGTCTTTGCTATAACACAAGAAATTCCGCTTGCTTTTATTGCGATAGGTGCGTGCTCACGGCTTGAACCGCAACCAAAGTTCCAGCCTCCTACCATGATGTCACCGTCTTTTACTTTGTTTACAAACTCAGTGTCTATGTCCTCCATGCAGTGACTTGCAAGTTCTTTTGCATCTTGAGAGGCAAGATGTCTTGCTGGGATTATTACGTCTGTATCTATATTATCACCATATTTATGGCTAAATCCTTTTGCATTCATAATTATAAGTCCTTTCTAAATTAAACTTGTGCAGGAATTGCAAGCTTGCCTGCAATTGCCGATGCCGCCGCTACTTCTGAAGACGCTAGATAAATCTCGCTTGAAACATGACCCATACGTCCAACAAAGTTTCTATTAGTTGTAGCAACACAGCGCTCGCCCTCTGCAAGTACGCCCATGTGTCCGCCAAGGCAAGGTCCACAAGTTGGAGTTGACACAACACAGCCTGCATCTATGAATATTTCCATGTATCCACGTTTCATAGACTCTTTGTAAATCTCTTGAGTAGCTGGGAAGATTATGCATCTTACATTATCTGCAACTGTTTTTCCTTTAAGGATTTTTGCAGCTGCCTCCATGTCGGACATTCTGCCGTTTGTGCAAGAACCTATTACTACTTGGTCTATAACTATATCGCCCCAGTTTTCGGGAGTTTTTGCGTTTTCTGGAAGATGTGGGAAAGAAACAGTGTGGTCGATTGTCGATAAATCTATGTCGATAACTTCGTCATAAACTGCATCTTCGTCTGCTTTGTATTCAGTGTAAGGGACTTTTACTCTGCCTGCCATATATTCGCGTGTGATTTCGTCTACTTCCCAAATTCCGTTTTTAGCACCTGCTTCGATAGCCATGTTGCTGATACATAGTCTATCGTCCATGCTTAGGGTTTTGACGCCCTCGCCTACAAATTCCATTGATTTGTAAAGTGCGCCGTCAACACCAATTTTGCCGATGATGTGAAGTATAACATCTTTACCGCTGATAAGTGGATTAAGTTTTCCTGTAAGGTTAAATTTTATTGCAGAAGGAACTTTAAACCAAAGTTTGCCTGTCGCCATGCCTGCTGCCATGTCGGTTGAGCCGACACCTGTTGAAAAAGCGCCAAGTGCTCCATAAGTACAGGTGTGAGAGTCCGCGCCTATTATGACGTCTCCAGCTTTAACTATGCCTTGCTCTGGTAAAAGTGCGTGCTCTATACCCATGCGACCTGCATCGTAAAAGTGAGTGATATTGTGTTTTCTTGCAAATTCACGGCTTTGTTTTGCTTGAGTTGCCGCCTTTATGTCTTTGTTTGGAACAAAGTGATCCATTACAAGTGAAATTTTATCCTTGTTAAATACACATTCAAAGCCATTGCCCTCAAACTCGTTTATGGCAACAGGAGAGGTGATGTCGTTTCCTAAAACCATGTCAAGCTCGGCATTTATTAGCTGTCCTGCCTCTACATATTCTAGTCCTGCGTGAGCCGCAAGAATTTTTTGTGTCATTGTCATTCCCATGTTAAATTATCCGCCTTTCAAATTTTAAAGCCTGTTTACGGCACAGAAAAGTCCGTAAATTGAAGCTGCTATAATGTCTTCGTCTATTCCGGCACCCCAAATAAGTTTACCGTCTTTGTCTTCAAGACAAACATATGAAACCGCCTTAGAGCTAGAGCCCGAAGTAAGTGCGTGCTCTTTATAGTTTTTAAGTGTGCAGTCAAGGTTTAGGTTTTCTTTAAGCGCCTTAAAGACGGCGTCTAGTCTACCATTACCCTGTGCAGTGTATTCGGCTTCTTTACCGCCGTTTACAACTGTAAGCACAGCTTTAAATGTGTCATCCTCACGTGTAAAGTGATAGTCTTTCATCTCAAGTGGTGAGGCAATGTTCACATACTGAGTATTAAAGACCTCAAGCACTTCTTGCGGGCTAAGCTCTTTGTGGCCTTTATCGGACACAGCTTTTACAGCATAGCCAACTTCTTCACGCATTTTTGCAGGTAGGTCAAAGCCGAAGTTGTTTTCAAGTATATAGCCTATTCCACCCTTGCCACTTTGGCTGTTAATTCTTATAACATCTGTCTCGTACTCGCGACCGACGTCTTTAGGATCGATAGGAAGATAAGGAACTGTCCAAAATTCTGACTTTCCGTCGTCCTTCCATTTAATACCCTTTGCAATAGCATCTTGATGTGAGCCTGAGAACGCCGCAAAAACAAGAGCGCCACAATAAGGCTGTCTTTCATATACTCTCATTCTTGTGACTTTTTCGTATATTTTACAAATTTGTGGCATGTCTCTTAAATCGAGTTTTGGGTTTACACCGTGCGAGAACATGTTCATTGCAAGTGTTATGATGTCGACATTACCTGTTCTTTCGCCGTTTCCAAAAAGTGTGCCCTCGACCCTGTCGGCACCGGCTAAAATACCAAGCTCTGTGTCAGACACAGCACAACCTCTGTCATTGTGTGGGTGAAGAGAAACCTCTATGCAGTCACGGTACTTAAGGTTTTCGCACATATACTCAACTTGGCTTGCGTAGACGTGCGGCATACTCATTTGCACTGTTGCAGGTAGGTTTATTATCGCTTTTTTATCAGCAGTAGGCTGCCATACATCTAAAACAGCGTTACAAACTTCAAGCGCGTATTCTGGCTCTGTGCCTGTGAAACTTTCGGGAGAGTACTCAAAACGCAAGTGACTTTCGCTTTCTTTAGCAAGGTCTTTTAAAAGTTTAGCGCCCGCTACTGCAATTTTTTTAATCTCTTCCTTAGATTTTTTAAATACTTGCTCACGTTGTGCATAAGATGTAGAGTTATAAACGTGTACTATAGCCTTTTTGCAACCCTTTAGCGCATCAAAAGTTTTTCTTATTATGTGCTCTCTAGCTTGGGTTAAAACTTGAACAGTAACGTCGTCTGGGATTAGCTTATCGTCTATAAGCTTTCTTAAAAAGCTAAATTCTGTATCTGAAGCGGCAGGGAAGCCTACCTCAATTTCTTTAAAACCTATTTTTACCAAAAGTTTAAAAAATTCAACTTTCTCTTCTAGGCTCATAGGGATAATAAGTGACTGATTGCCGTCTCTTAAGTCGACACTACACCAAGTAGGTGCCTTGTCGATATATTCTTTTTTTGTCCAGTTTAAATGTGTTGTTGGTGGCATAAAATAGCCACGCTGATATTTTTTATGATTTTCCATGATTTACCTCCAAATTTTTTTTGCATAAAAAAGCCCTCGCCACTTGCAAGACTGCAAGAGACGAAGGCTGTAAAGACAACTTCCGTGGTACCACTCTAATTGATAAACAAAGGTTTACCCACTCAAATAGGCATCAAAGTAAATGCCCTCTCTAAGATAACGGGGAGTTTCCGTTCTATCCTAATGACCTATAAAACAGGCGTTCAGTAGACTGCTAAGGGGCGAGCCGTAAAATACCACTACATTGTCTTACACCAACCGACAACTCTCTTTGCAAGTTATATTAAACTTATTCCCTATTACTGCATTTTATTATATTCTATGATTATACTTTTAAAGCGTTAAAATGTCAAGAGTAATTTT
>CAYJIA010000090.1:0-5041 GCA_964370115.1 uncultured Eubacteriales bacterium | reverse complement strand
TATCTATTTTCTCTATCATCACTTACAGCCTTTATGAGTACATCATATAGTTTTTTGGATAACTTCCAGTTTTCTTTCGCTCTATCATAATCTGAGAATAAAGCAAATCCAAATGCTCCCATAGTATAAACGTTTGTAATCTCGTCTATTGTTTCACCTTTTTTAAATTCCTCAGGTGACATCATTTTAGAACTGCCCCACATTCGTCCCATTTGATTTATGTACGGTATTTTCGAGTAAAAATCTATATCGCAAATTATAGTTTTCTCATTCTCGAAATCATACATAACAGAACCATCATAAAAATCTATCGCAACATAATTTTGTCCTGCTATGTGCTTATGAAAAGTTAGGATATTCTCAAAAACTTGAAGCTTCTTTTCTATGCCCATAGCCATAAACTTTTTGCGTGAAAGTGGGTACATTCTGCCCATACACTCTGCATTCGCCCACTCGAATATCACAGCATAGCCACCGCCTATTTCTTCGTCTGCTATGTATTTGATTAAACTGTCATGAGCTAAATCTTTGTAAATAGCGGTAGTAGACTTTAAGTTTGTTATCGCTTCTTCTGCTGAGATTGTGCTTCGCTCGGTAGGTGCACCAGCAAACTTGACAAAATATTTAGCATTATCTTTTTCTACACCAAAGCAAATATTGCCACTGTCTTGGTCATCATAAACTTTGAAAATCTTGCCATATTTACTCAAAAACGAAAAGTCAAAAGCTGATTTTAATTTGCATGGTATTCCATCAATATACTGATAATAAAAATCTTTTATATACCACGTGGGAATTATATTTTGCATATTGTCGTACCAATTATTCACATCATAAATTTGTCTTAAAGTCATCTCAATCTGCTCTTGATTTTCAGTATTGACAGACCAAACTAAGTTGTGAAAGAAGCCCTCACACAAATAAACTTTTAATAATTCCCAGAATTTAATCGGGATAATTTTATCGAAATATCTATCAATTATTCCGGTTGCAAAGTGAACACTTTTGTCAACCATCCACCGAATAGATTCAAAATCTTGCCACGGGTCGCCGAAAGACAAGGTGAAATCAATTACAAAAATTTCTCCGTCATCATACATCAAATTACCAAGTCCAAAATCTCCATGCTGAAAACTTTGCGGTCTATCTTTAAGTAAATCAAAGTTTGCGTTAATATACTTGATAATCTTGTCACTACCCTCGAACTGTATAGGACATTCACTATATTTTTGTATCTTAATTTCGGTTTTCCGTTTAAATCTTGTATACCAATCCTCCTCATTTACAGGACAAGGAATGGTATGTATTTTCTTTAATATTTCCCCTGCCTTTAATCCTAAGACATACTGCTCAGTTTCGGGTAATAGCGGTATAATATCTTCTGCATCTTCACCGTCTATCCAAGTGTGCATTGTGTAAACACCCTCGGCACATTTGCCAAAGCTAACAGGCTTGCACATTGGTATATCAAGTTTTGCAACTTCCTGTAAAATCTCAAACAAAGCATTTCTGGTGCTTGCTTTGTCAAAAGACGTTATACGAAGCAAATATTTTTCATCATCATTCGTAGTAACACAAAATTTTTTATCACACGACCAACCTTTTTCTATCGGGGTCATTGACTTTAAATTAAGCTGTTTCATAATATCTACCATTATCACACGACCTTTCACAGTTTTTATGTTTATTATACTCCAAATTTTAACTAAATGCTATATAAAAGTATAATAGAATATATATGAATTTTCCGCTATCGGCAACAATAACTGCAATTCATCTCGAATATTATTGATATTTTGCCGATAATGTGTTATACTAATACCAGTAACTTAGGAGGGCGAGTAGATGAATTATTTATCAGTAGCAGAAATTGCGGTTAAATGGAAAATGTCAGAGCGAAGCATACGCAATTATTGTAATGAGGGTCGTATAGTAGGGGCTTTTTTAGTTGGAAAAACGTGGGCTATTCCAGAAACTGCAGCAAAGCCAGCGAGAAAAAACAAAAGCGAAAAATCTCGCACCACCTTACTTGAAATTCTTAAAGACGAAAAAAACTCTAAAGTTTCAGGTGGTATTTATCATAAATTACAGGTTGAATTTACTTACAACTCAAACCATATTGAGGGAAGCAAACTCACCCACGACCAAACACGGTATATTTATGAAACAAATACTATAGGCTTCGATAACAGTGCCTTGAATGTTGATGATATAGTTGAAACAGCCAACCATTTTAGATGTATTGATATGGTTATTGATAACGCAAACTATGCCCTAAGCGAGAAATTTATTAAAGAGCTTCATTTGACACTTAAAAACGGAACAAGTGATTCGAGAAAATCGTGGTTCTCTGTGGGGGAATATAAAAAAATGCCTAACGAAGTTGGTGGAACACAAACTACTGCACCAGAAAAAGTGGCGAGTGAAATCAAAGTTCTGCTTGATTTTTACAATAAAGATAAGATAAAAACAATAAATGATATAATAGAGTTTCATTATAACTTTGAAAAAACACACCCGTTTCAAGATGGTAATGGACGTGTAGGTAGGCTTGTAATGCTCAAAGAATGCCTTAAGCATAATATTGTTCCATTTATAATAGATGAAGAGCTTAAAATATTCTATTATCGAGGTCTTAGTCAGTGGACAAATGAAAGAGGATTTTTGATTGATACCTGCCTTACAGCACAAGATAAGTTTAAAAAGTATTTAGATTATTTTCAGATAAAGTATACAGACATATAATAAAACGACTACTATTTGACTACTACTCACCCAAAACAGTAAAAAAGCCTGTAAACCCAGTTGTGACATAGGTTTACAGGCTGTTTATATATTCTGATTAACTTGTGCACAACCACTACAAACCCAGTGAAATAGCCACTTTATGAAAGTGCGCCATACGCCTCCGACTACTCTGCTCACTTGTGAGTACGAGGTGGCAAAAAGGCTGTATTTATGGGGATTTATCCTTAAGTAAAAGCCAGTGGGAAAATGAAATGACTACTATTTGACTACTAAAATTTAACAACTTAATAAGCGCTCGTCGTATAACGGATAATACAAAGGCCTCCGACGCCTTAAATTGGGGTTCGATTCCCCACGAGCGTTCCAAAATCCAACCAATTTACGGTTGGATTTATTGTTTCTTTGTGGTATGATAGTTTACAGTATATTATTTTTATATAGAAAGAGGATTGCCACTATGAAATATTACAAAAAAATAGTCGGAAAGAGACTGTACTTATCGCCAGTTAGCGCTGATGATGTTGACACGTATTTAAAGTGGTTGAATGAAGACTCTACAGTTGCAGTGAATTTCGGTCAATACTCTAATGTGTTATCATCAATAAAAGATTTAAACTGGATATATGAGCCACCCCAAAATATGCATCGTTTTTCCGTAGTGTTACATGAAAACGATGTCTTAATTGAAAGTATTAGCATACACAACATTGACCACCTTAACCGAAATGCATACATTGGAATTTTCATTGGTGAGGAAAAATTCCGCAATAATGGATATGGTGCAGAAGCTATTAAATTAATACTTACATACGGGTTTAAAACTTTAAATCTTCACAGCATAAATCTTTCAGTTCATGCTGACAATAATTTAGCAATTTCTTGCTATAAAAAACTGGGATTTGTCGAAGTAGGAAGATTTCCTGAGGTTCTATTTGTTGACGGTAAGTATATTGATAAGGTTTATATGAGTTTATTAGAAAATCAATTTTTTAATAATGACAATATTACAGGTTAGAAGATACTGATTTCACATATCCCCCTACACCCCCAACCCCTCATGCAACACCCTTGCAGCCTTTTTCCTATTCTTATCAAATGCATGGGTGTAAATATCAAGGGTGGTGCTTACCTGTGCGTGCCCAAGCAGGCTTGATACCGTCGCAACATCTGCACCTTTGCCAATAAGCACACTGGCCACACTGTGACGAAGACTGTGTACATTTAGGTCGGTGGGTAGGTTGTGCTTTCGTAGTATCTTCTTAAATCTATTTGAAAATGTATCGGGTAGCATTGGTAAATCCTTGCCCTCACGCCTAAAAAGGTAGGTGGCATCAGATAAAACTTTGCTATCATACATCTCCATATGCTGTGTACAAAATTCTTTGTATTCCCTTAGTAAATTACTTAGTGTGTCAGAAAAATACACATACCTATCACCACTTTTTGTTTTGGTATCCTTTGTGAAAACTTCTTCACCCTCTACTTTTACAGCATTTCGCCTTATGTGGATTGACCTGTCTTTCCAGTTTATTTCTCCCCATATAAGCCCTGTGCATTCTCCACGGCGTATGCCAGTGGCTATGATTATCTTAAAATACACCTCATATTTTATGCTCTCACTTTCCAAAGCTGTGAGTATTTTTTGTATGGTTTCTTCGTCGGCGATAATTTTTTCTTTGCGTTGTCCTTGTGGTTTGTAGGTACGCCACGCTGGGTTGTGGGTTATGTAGTCTTGCTCCATTGCCGAGCTGAGTATACTGCATATTACCCCATGTATGCCCTCCACACTGGTTTCAGATAGAACTCCACCAGTTCGCATATTTTTCTCTTTTCGCATAAGATTATAGAAATTTCTGAAATGCTCGCTTTTCAAATCACGGAGCTTATAATGCCCAAGGTGTGGCAATATTCTTTTGATGTGGGATTCTGCTCGGTGTATTGTGGACTTAGCTAATTTTTGTGGTGCGACATCTGCTCGCCACATCTCTATATACTGCGCTAATGTTATATTTTTATTTGTGGTTGCAGGTAGGTTCTTAACCTCTTGCTCGAATAAAATCGCTTGTTCGTTTAGCCATTTTTCCGTCTGCTTTTTGGTTAAGCCCTCTGGTGGCTTAACTGTTTTTTGCTGTGACATTCTCCTTGTGCCTGTGTAGTCATAGCCTTTTGACACTACTATTAAATAGCTGTTCCCCCTCTGTCTGATACTTGCCATTATAAACCAACCTTTCTTTGCATTTCTATATGCGACATTGTTTTTAGCATTTCATTTACAGTGTTATAAATCTTGTGC
>CAYJIA010000089.1:0-5403 GCA_964370115.1 uncultured Eubacteriales bacterium | reverse complement strand
GGTCACGCCTTTGGCGTGTTTTGATTATAAAAAATTCAAAATTTTGTGGTGGATTTCGGGTGCCGAAACGACACCCCTACGATTATAATTAAAAAACGCAAAGCGTTTTCACCACAATTATTCATTATTAATTATTCATTATTAATTATAAAAAAATCCACCCGAAGGTGGATTTTCTTAGAAATTCTTATTTAACAGCCTCATAAACTGAAACTGCGCAAGCAACTGTAGCACCTACCATTGGGTTGTTACCCATGCCGATAAGTCCCATCATCTCAACGTGAGCTGGAACTGATGAAGAACCAGCAAATTGAGCGTCGCCGTGCATACGACCCATTGAGTCTGTAAGTCCGTAAGATGCAGGACCTGCAGCCATGTTGTCTGGGTGAAGTGTACGTCCTGTACCGCCACCTGAAGCAACTGAGAAGTATTTTTTATTGTTCTCTAGTGTGTATTTTTTGTAAGTACCTGCAACTAGATGTTGGAATCTTGTAGGGTTAGTTGAGTTACCTGTGATAGATACGTCAACTGACTCGTTTTTCATGATAGCAACGCCTTCTAGTACGTCGTTTGCACCAAAGCATCTAACAGCGGCTCTTTCGCCCTCTGAGAATGCTTTTTCTGAAACGATTTCAAGCTCGCCTGAGAAGAAATCATACTCAGTTTTAACATATGTAAAGCCGTTAATTCTTGAAATGATATAAGCGGCGTCTTTACCTAAACCGTTTAGTATGATTTGTAGAGGTTCTTTTCTTGCACGGTTAGCTTTTTTAGCTATACCGATAGCACCCTCTGCAGCTGCAAAACTCTCGTGACCTGCTAAGAATGCAAAGCATTTTGTCTCGTCACGAAGTAGCATAGCGCCTAGGTTACCATGGCCTATACCAACATTTCTTTGTTCTGCAACAGAACCTGGGATACAGAAAGCCTCAAGGCCTAAACCGATAGCCTCGGCAGCCTCAGGAGCTGTTTTAACACCTTTTTTAAGTGCAATTGCACAGCCTAAAGTATATGCCCAACCTGCGTTATCAAAAGCGATAGGTTGTACATCTTTAACTATTTCAATAGGGTCAAATCCCTTGCTTTGGCAAAGCTCTAGAGCAGCCTCTAAGCTTTCAATGCCATATTCAGCAAGACATCTCTCGATTTTAGCAAGTCTTCTTTC
Source organism: uncultured Eubacteriales bacterium (assembly GCA_964370115.1). Lineage (GTDB taxonomy): Bacteria > Bacillota > Clostridia > Oscillospirales > Acutalibacteraceae > SIG603. The sequence goes on along the minus strand of CAYJIA010000089.1, from coordinate 4,238 downwards.
CTTGCCTTCAAACTTAACGTCGTTAGCCATTATATAGTCCTCCTTATATGGTCATTATTCTTCTCTTGGGTCAATATATTTAGCGGCATTATCAAAACGACCATATTGACCGATATTTTTGTTGTAAGCTTCGTTTGGCTCCATGCCGTGACGAATAGCCTCAAGCATTGGTCCAACTTTAACAAATTGATAACCAGTAACTTCGTCATTCTCGTCTAGTGCCATTTTAATTACATAGCCTTCAGCCATTTCCATGTAACGAACGCCTTTTGCTTTAGTTGAGAACATAGTACCAACTTGTGATCTTAGTCCTTTTCCTAAATCCTCAAGACCGGCACCGATTGGTAGACCGCCCTCTGAGAAAGCTGTTTGGCTTCTGCCGTAAGCAAGTTGTTTGAAAATTTCTCTCATAGCAACATTTATAGCGTCGCATACAAGGTCAGTGTTTAAGCACTCTAGTAGAGTTTTGCCAGGTAGGATTTCAGCCGCCATAGCCGCTGAGTGAGTCATGCCTGAGCATCCAACTGTTTCTACTAAAGCCTCCTCCACGATGCCTTCTTTTACATTTAATGTGATTTTACATGTGCCTTGTTGTGGTGCACACCAGCCTACACCGTGTGACAGACCAGAGATGTCTGAAATTTGGTAAGCTTTAACCCAAGCTCCTTCTTCAGGGATTGGAGCTGGTCCATGGTGAGGTCCTTTTGCAACAGTACACATTCTTTCCACTTCATGGGAATAATTCATATAAGGTACTCCTTTCGGTAATTGATTCGGATTTTTATCCAACAATATTATTATATATGGTTTGTCCATTTATTTCAAGTAAAAAATCAGTATAATTACAAGGAATTTTACTTTTTTGCTATTTTTTTAACAAAAAGCGGAGCAAGATTAGACTTTGCTCCGCTAATATAAGTTTATTCTTCTGTTTCTTCGCTTGACTCTTCTGTAGCATCGTCTACTACTTCATCGCCAGCATCTTCTGCTGTGTCGTCTTCTGTGTCGTCCACTACTTCATCACTAGCTTCTTCATCTGTCACATCTTCTGCTGTATCGTCTGTGGTATCATCGGCGGTATCTTCTGATACATCGTCTGAGGCGGTATCTTCACTTACTATTTCCGAAGAGCTTGACGACTCGTCTGCCTCTGTGCTACAGGCTGCAAATGAGAACGCTGTAAGCGTTAGGACTAAAATGAATGCTAATAATTTTTTTGTTTGTTTCATGGTTTTTATCCTCCATTTAATTTGATGTCCTTACTATAAACCGTATTTGTGAATTAAGTTTTTATATTAAGAGAACGTTTAAAGGAGGTTTTGTGAAAGTATGGTGAACATCACTTTATAAACAGTGGTTGAATTTGTTCTTTTTTCAGCGCAAATTCTAGTGTTTCTTCGATTTTACCAAAATCGGCGACAAGTGATGTCGGTTTTTTCACCGCGTCGTCTTGTCTTAGTGGCACAAAGAAATAGTTTTTTGTGTTCATAAGTTTTAAAATATTTTGTCCCGAGCCCGACAAACCATCGTTTGTTGCTATGCATAAAACCGTGGGCAAAGATATTCTTAAACAAGATTTTGCCGCCATTGTAACCGCAGTGTCGGTTATTCCATTTGCAAGTTTTGAAGCAGTATTACCTGTACACGGCGCTATTAGCATTATATCCACCATTTTTTTAGGGCCTAAAGGCTCTGCACCCACCACCGTGTGGATTACTTGCTTTTTACATATGTCCTTAATTTTTTTCCTTATGTCCATCGGTTTTCCAAATCTAGTCGTCGTATTGTATGCGGTTTCTGACATTATCGGCACAATGTCGTATTTTTCGCTTAACGCCTTCATTTGAGAAATACTTTCCTCAAATGTGCAAAACGATCCGCAAAGTGCGTATCCTAATCGCAGCATCGTTATTCCTCCATCATATTATATATTGTTTCTTTAATATATTCACCCGAAGCCTTTGGTGCTACTTTTCCGGGTAGAGACTGGGCGTCTATAACTTTTATTCCTTTTAATGTGGCAGACTTTCTGTCCACTCCGCCAGGCAGGCTTGCAAGCTCGATTATTATACACTCCTTGTCTTGCTTTGCAAGTATCTGAGAGTTTAGCACTATATCGGGTACTGTATTAAATATTAAATCGTAAGTTTTATTTATATCTTCATATCTTATCTGAGTGGCACCTACCGCCTTTATCATTGCCAAATCTTTATTTTTTCTTGCCGCAACCGTCACCTTTGCACCTATCCCCAAAAGATACTTTGCAAGTATCTTTCCTATTCTACCAAATCCTGTGACTAAGCACGACGAAGCATTTAGCGTGCCTGCGTATTCGTTTATCGCAATGGCCACTGCACCTTCTGCCGTTGGCACTGCGTTTTTAATAGCAAACTCTTCTCTTAAATAATAATCTCCAATGTCTATGCCTTCCCACAAGTCATTTTTTAATACAAGTTTGCTCATGTATCCACCGTAAACAGATTTCCCTTTAAGAGCTAAAATAAATTCATCGTCTACAGTAATATCAGAGCTACTGTATGGCGCAAAAATATTTATGCCGTCTTTTGTCACTGGCAATGGCAGAATTATATTGTCACTCTCTTTTAAAAGTGCTTTTAGTGACAACTCATTAAAACCAGTTGTCATTTCCGACATTTCAAATCCGCAAATGTTCACATCAAACCCGTCTTCAAGTATAGAATTTGCAAGATATAGTTGTCTTTTGTCGCCTCCTATAATTCCAAAGCTTGTTTTCATATAATAAAATCACAACTTTCCATAATTTTCTACCCTATTATATGCAAAAATAGTGCTAACAGATAATAATTTTTAAGTTTTTTTCAAAAAGGGTATTTATTTTTTCTTCATTTAGCAATATAATATAAGGTACATAATTTTTTAGGAGTTAAACATATGAATGATAATATTTTAGATAAAGTAAAAAAACTTCACTTTGTAGGCATTGGTGGTTCTGGCATGGCACCTATGGCAGAGCTTTTACTTGCAAATGGCTACGAGATTACAGGCTCTGACATGGCAGAATCAGAAACTGTAAAGAAACTAAAATCCCAAGGCATAAATGTTTTTATAGGCCACAAAGAAGATAATATAGGCGACTGTGAACTTTTGGTATATACGGCAGCTGCAAAAAGTGATAATCCGGAAATTCTTGCCGCTAATAAAAAAGGTGTTAAAGCTCTTGAGCGTTCCATCGTTTTAGGCCTTATCACAAAAAGATATAATAATGCAGTTGCAATATCTGGAACACACGGAAAGACCTCAACAACGGGCATGACAACTCAAATTTTTATGCAGGCAAAAAAAGACCCTAGTGCAATAATCGGTGGAAAACTGCCGTCAATTAACAGCAACAGCCTAGTAGGTCAAAGTGATACCATAATATGTGAAGCATGCGAATATGTTGACACTTTCCTTCAACTCACACCTGCTGTGAGCGTTATCACAAATATAGATGCAGACCACTTAGATTACTTTAAAACACTTGACAATATCATAAAATCCTTTAGACAGTACGCACTACAAACCACAAAGGCTATAGTTTATAATGCGGATAACGAAAATACAGTTAAGGCAGTTTCTGGTCTTAGCCATGCAAAACTCATAAGCTTTGGTATGAGCGACAGTTGCGACTACTATCCTACTGGCTTAAATGCACAAGACACCGCCTGCGAGACTTTTACTCTTAATCACAAAGGTCAAGAGCTTTGCACTATAGAGCTTAAAGTGCCCGGCGAGCACAACATGGCAAATGCACTGGCAGCGGCTGCCACCGCACACTATATGGGAGTAGAGCCACAGGACATAAAAATAGCCCTTGAAAGCTTTGTGGGCGTTCACAGGCGATTCGAAATACTAGGTAAATTTGACGGAGTAACCGTAGCCGACGACTTTGCACATCATCCAACAGAACTAAAAGCGGTGTTGACCTCCGCCTCAAAAATGGGATACAACGAAGTGTGGGCGATATTCCAGCCGCATACTTACTCAAGGACCCACACACATTTAGACGAATTTGCCGAAGTGTTAAAAATCCCCGAGCACGTGGTTATGACCGAAATTTTAGCTGTTCGCGAGGAGAACGTGTACGGCGTATCAACACAGGATTTAGAGAATAAAATCCCAGGCAGTTGCCATTTCTCATCTTTTGACGAAATCGCCGATTATGTCATGAAAAAAGCAAAAGAAAACGACTTAATCCTCACAATGGGTGGCGGAGA
>CAYJIA010000088.1:1413-5533 GCA_964370115.1 uncultured Eubacteriales bacterium | reverse complement strand
CGCCACCAGCGCCACCGCCTATGCCTGCTCCATAGTATCCGCCTGCCACGGTAAGTGAACCAGTTCCACCAATGCTTACAGTTGCGTCACCTTCTACCTGCAAGCCTGCTTTATCGTCACCACTTTCGAGCGTATTTGTGCCAGTTAGGGTTATGTTTGCTTCCCCTGTGCCTTGTATATCAAAGGCGGAGACATGATCTGTTCCCGACACATCAATATTTACACCGTCTAGGGTGATGTTTGCTGTTGTACCAGTTTGTACTACAATTTTGTCTGTTGTAGCAGTACTTGGGTCAGTATTAGCGATAGTTAGTGCACCATCGCCTGTGATAGTGAGTGTACGGTTTGTTTCATCAAAACTATAGTTACCTGTCTCACCCGTTACAGTAAAATCACCTTTAGTCTCTACTGTCGACGCCGACACCTGTGTTGCTGTTATAGGCATTATTATCATTACCATTAAAAACGATATAAACGCCCCTAAAATTTTCCCTTTATTTTTCATATTAACCCTCCAAATTTCACTATAATATACATAGTTTATATTTTACTGCACAAAAGCGTAAATGTCAATAAATTCACAAAAGAAATAAGCCATTGTGAATTTATTGACAAATTGGCAGTATAAATTTGTTATTTTACAGTTTTTGTTATTTGACAAATTATATTTTCATATCCTGCATATACACTGGTGTTTAGGTTATCTACGTAATTATGATAAATATCATAATATTCATTTGAGTAAAGAGGGACTTGGGGCATTAATTCGTTCCATCTAACTTGATAAGCAAGCCATGCGTCTAGATAAGCCTCGGTGTCGTCTGGGTCAGTTTCGCGCATATCTATGATTAATTCGTCTAAGACAGGGTCGCTTAGTTGCCCTTTATTTTCCTGAGCGTCCATAAAATCAGAGTGCCAAACATAGTATCTATCAAAAACAGATGTGAAGTTTGTAGCTAAGTTAAAAGTGTTGTAAACTCTGTCTTCGTCGGGAATTTCATAAGCGTAATAAAACTCTTGCAAAACGGCGCTGTAGTCGCCCCTTGCAATATTGAACTTTATACCTGCTAAAGGTGTGTTTGCAAGATACTGTATTTCTATGATATCGGTCAAAGGGTTGTCGGCAATTCCGTAGTGATTAATAGTAAGCGCTTCACCATTTCCATTATGACGAAGATAGCTTCCGTCTGCGACGGCCTTAGTTCTATCAAAAGGAGTTATACCGTCAGCCTCGTAAATCCATGGGGTTTCATCAAGATAATCATTTGCAATGTCGATGTTAAATGAAATAGGGTTTAAGCTCTCTTGAAGCTCGGCTGCAAGATCTTGATACATCCATTGACCGATTCCGTACTCGGCATCTACAGTGCTACCATATCCACCGATAACATAGTCAATAACGGCAGAACGGTCTACTAAGCTAGCCAATGCCCAGCGAACATTGACATCTGAAGTAGGGGCAACATCACACATCATGGCAAGATACCCAAAACCAGAACGTGCATATGCGTTATAAAGGGTTGTATCAGAGGTTTTTGCCGATTCGATTTTATCGCCCTCGACAATACCCTCGACTAAATCCACCTGTCCGTTTAAAACCCACTCGATATTATTGTCTTGTGGCACCGCCTTTTGGACAATGTATTTTATAGTGGGTTTGTTTCCGTCTAAATCACCTTTAAAGTACTCGTTGATTTCAAGCGTTGCAGTTTGATTTTCATAAGAAATAAAAGAGTAAGGTCCGCAAGTAACTGTAGGGGCATAACGCTCTGTTTCTGCAATTCTTTGGCAGTTTTCTAGTAAATCTCCACTTGTAAAGCTAAGAGCTGAGCCGTTTTCGTCAGATATTATTTCGCAGTCTGGAAGATAAGTATCAAAATGTATAGGGGATATCATAGCGTTTACGCCGCCCCAGTAGTACGGGAAGTTTTCGCTAGAAATTGTCACGGAAAATTCGCTGTCAGAAATAAGTGACACGCCTTTAAATACATTGGTTTCTCCGCTAAAATATTCACTAAATCCAAGAAGTGCATCATAGCCAGCAGAAGAGGCTCCCGCGGAAGTCCACTGTGGAGAAGAGTACCATAGAGCCGCAGCAACATAGTCTTTTGCAGTTATTTTTTCGCCATTATTCCAAAAAATATCGTCATGCAAAGTGAAAGTATATATTTTGTTTGCATCATTATCGTCTTTTATATCAAGATTTTTGATGAAAGTTTCGTTTAAAACAATGTCTCCGGCCGTAGTTATTTCATATGTACTTGCATAACCGCCGGTTAAAACTTTGATAGATAAATCATAAGCGTTATTGCCAAATCCAGTAATAAAATCGCCACTCATTTCCGCGGTTCCGACCATAAGAGTATCAAGAGGCACCTCAGAAGTTATAGTGGCAGTTTGACTTTCGGAAGGTTCCTCAGATGAGGTCGACGAAGTAGACGAAGACGATGAAGTATCCGAAACATCAGGGGAGCATGCTACCAAAAGTGAGCTTAGTAGCACAATGCAAAGAAGTAAAGAGAGAAGTTTTTTCATTTTAAATTAGTCCTTTCAAATTATTTTATTTGTTACGTTCATAAAAATGTAAGATAACTATAACATATAAAATTTTCAGTGTAAAGACAATAAGTTTACATCACTCATATTTCATTATTTATGTCAATAACTTACAAAATATATAGTTAATAATACAGCTTATAGCATAGTGGCAGGCAGGTTTTCTGCAAGTATCATTGCCATGCCCAATACGGAAAGAACAATGCCAGTTGAGCGGTTTAGTTTTTTGGGTGTTGCTTTGTTTGCAAACCTTGCGCCAAGTAGGGCGAATACGAGTGTGGAAATAACGCAAGTCACGAACACAAATGGGTCGGGCATGACACCTTGCAGTGTAAAATGCGATACAGAGCCAAAAAGTGCTGTAAAGGTCATAATAAATACGCTTGTACCAACGGCAGTTTTGAGTTCGTACCCTAAAATTGTGGTCAAAATCATCAGCATCATTATTCCACCACCGGCACCGATAAACCCACATATAAAACCGATTAATGAACCGCATAGTATAGGCACAATAATTTTTAGTTTACCTTTAAACTCACGAGCTTCTTTTGGTTTATGCTCTTTAAAAGATTTGATAAAAAAGTTTATACCCATAATAAGTGAAGCGTAAACTGTTAAGTTGCCCATTGTGGTGGTGGGAACAAGTTGCGCAACGAAAGCTCCGATAAAGGTAAAGGCGAGCACACTTATAAAAAGCGGTATGCTGTTTTTAATGTCGATATTTTTATTTTTGCCGTATGTATAAGCCGACACAGCACTGGCGAGCACGTCGGAGGCAAGGGCTATTCCTATGGCCGCAAAAGGGTTCATATCTAAAAATATTACGAGCATAGGAGAGATAACAACAGCGGCACTCATTCCGGCAAAACCCGTTCCAAGTCCTGCACCCATGCCTGCTAAAATACAAATAATTAAGGTTTCCATTATTTTTCCTCTTTCAAATTACTACAAATTTTTGTCAACATTTTATCAAGTTGCTCTATTTCGGTTTTGTCTATTCCACTAAATGCTTTTTCGTGAAACTTCTGGAGACAGTCGTTTAACTGTTTAATAAGCGATTCGCTCTTTGGCAATAAAGTCAGTATTTGTGTTTTTTTATTTTTTGCTGTTGTGTTTTTTGATAAATATCCACTTTTTTCAAGGCGAGAAATTGCCACCGAAGCATGAGATTTTGCAAAATCTTTTGCGTGTATTATTTCTGTTAATGTGTTTGCCTGCGTATTAGAATGCAAAAACAACAAGATTTCTGCTTCGAGCAGATTAATATTCTCGTTTTGCAAAAGGGGTGTAAAAAAATCTTTTCTTTTTGCTGCAATCGTATACAAATGATCTTTGGGAAATAACATATACATCCTCCTATTTTGTTCTTATCGTAACATTATAGTTCTATTTGTAACAAAAGTCAATTAAATTAATACAAATTAAAAATGTTTAAAAAGACACTCTTGAAAAAATATTGTGAAGAAATATTAGGCTCGATTTTAAGAAAGATACTCGCAAAAAGTACAAATCCGCCTTTTTTATTTCCAAGTTTATATCACTTGCATTTCTGATTTTCTATACC
>CAYJIA010000088.1:0-1313 GCA_964370115.1 uncultured Eubacteriales bacterium | reverse complement strand
GTAGACGAGATAATCTGCTGGCTTACAGGCTACACACAGGATGCACTTGACGGGGTGGGCGACGATGTCGATATGACAAGTTTCTTTGAAAACGCACCAAACCTAAACCCGAACAGAGCGCTTATAAAAGGCTCTGTATGCGGTGTGAAGATTGAACTAATTGACGAGCCTTTGATGAAAGAAATCCGCTATCTCGATAAGCTGATTGATGAGCTTGCTAAGGGTAAGGCAATGGATAAAATTTTGAGAAAATAGAAAGAGTGAAGCATGAAAAAGCGTAAAAAAATACTGATAATTATTGCGGTAATAATCGCTGTGCCTGTTATTTTTCTTACTGGCGCACTGATTTATATAAACACCGCATATTCGCATATTTACGAGGATATGCGAATTATGGGCGTCGTTTCTGATTTACTTGTCGGCTTTGATGACGCAGAAAGTCTTAAAGATTTAAGCGAAAACACACCCTCCATGCCGACAGAGCTTAGTGACGATATTTCTTTAGAAGAAGTTTGGGTTGATACTGAGGACGGCGGAGAGCTTCGAGTTTTAGTGATGAAACCGCAAAATCAAACCGAAGTCACAAACGCAGTTATTTGGTTACACGGTGGCGGTTATGCAATGAAAAAGCCTGAGGACGAGCTTTCTTTAATGCAAAAATTTGTAGAGCATAACGGCGCTGTGGTTATATCTCCCGACTACACATTATCGGTTAACGAGCCTTACCCTGCGGCACTTGATGATGCCTATCAGGCACTGCTTTGGGTTAAAAACAATTCGGTAGCGCTTGGTATCGACGAGGAACAAATTTTTGTCGGTGGTGGCAGTGCCGGCGGTGGGTTGACAGCGGCACTCTCGCTCTATGCAAGGGACAAAGGCGAGGTGAATATCGCTTTCCAAATGCCACTTTATCCAATGATTGACCACAGGACTGTGCCAAACGGTGAGAGCGAAGACATGCTCGTATGGGACTTAGAACGCAACGAAATAGCATGGCAAGTGTATCTTGGTGAACTTTATGGAACGGATAATATCCCAGAGTATGCATCGCCGAATATAGCGGAAGATTTTTCAGATTTACCGCCAACCTATACATTTGTAGGCACGGAAGATCCGTTTTTTGATGACACCCTTGAGTATGTAGAGCTACTGCAAAATGAAGGGGTAGCAGCCGAATATGAAATATACAAGGGGGCGTATCACGGCTTTGATGTAGTGGCGGCCGACTCACAAATAACAAAAGAGGCTTGGGATAAGCTGTTTGAGAGCTATGATTATGCGGTGGAAAATTATAGGACACCGCAACCGTAAAA
>CAYJIA010000087.1:0-6097 GCA_964370115.1 uncultured Eubacteriales bacterium | reverse complement strand
TTAGTTTTATTATACTACACCGAGTGAAGTGTTACAACTTTAGTATACCATTACACAGTTACATTATTTCATTGTCTTTCTAAATCTTTATTCTTCTTTTTTGCTTTAAGCGAAGCTAAAATATCATCGGTGTTTGATTCTTTTAAAATTTTCGGATAATCCTTATTAAAATCAATCAGAATATCTCTTGAAAGGTTTTCATCGTTTATAATATCGTTGTAAATCTTTTCTAAATCAGCACAGGTAAAAGCATTTTCGATAAATACTGCTGAGTCTTTCGGTATGCTGTCAAAACCACCGTAAAGAATAGTCACAGCTGTGTTTATTTTTTCTAAAGTCAAAGGATTGCCTCTTTTTTGATGTTCCGCAAGGATACCGATAATATCCGATAAATCGTTTTTGTATTTTCTGCCAGCTTTTAATTTCATTGCGATTAAGTATTCTGCCGATACGGTTCTAATCGTCAGTATATTGGAAAACGTCTTGTAATAGACCGATATTTCGGTGAGCTTTGCGGAATACGAAGCAGTGTTCATAAAATCAGCATTGAGCCAACTGCTCTGAAGTTTAAATTTATCTCCAACATGATTTACCGCTTCTTTCATTGCAGATGACGCATGAATTACAGCATCAATGTCGGTTGTGCTATCACGAAAACCGTAATTTGCAAGAATAGCCGCACCGCCGATAAGTGTAATTTCGGCAGGCATTTTAGTTCCGTTTAGTTTTCTGAATTCCTTTGCGAGTTCCTTTAAATATACATCAAGATTTTCTTTTGTGAATACATTCATTTTATTAGATGACATTTCGCACCTCGTTTTCTACAATGTTAAATCGTGCAAATTCGGGAATTGCACTCATATATGCTTTGCGTTTAACATCATCACTTTTCTGTATTTTAGAGATTGCATTTATACTTGATGGATAGATTATCTCATCTAATTTTTGATTTCGGAGAGTATCATATTTATTGCATAAATCCACACCGTTTTGCTGGCTCACATAGTCAAGCATTGCAAGAAGATAAAAACATTCGGGATACCATTTTTTGTTGTAGTATTTAGTAATATCATTATTTTCCAAAGTTTCAATAATAAAATCTATATCGCCGAGCTCCTTTAATCTATGGCAAACATTGCTTTTGAAAAGTTCAAAACTTATTCGTGTTTCAAAATAAGGTTCTATCAAATTTTCCATTGAAACGCCGAGTTCTTTTGATATTTTATAAATTGTTTCGGCTGAGCATTTATGAAGTTTTGCTTTTCCGTTACATATATCATTCACAGTCGCATACGGAACACCGCTGTTTTTTGACAACTTATATTTAGTTATATTTTTTTGTGTCATTATATCAATAATGAGCATAGCATTTCACCTACCTCTACTATTATTATAACGGCGAGCCGTTATATGGTCAATAGTTTTTGTAAAAATTAAGAAAATATTCATGTTGTTTTTTTTATGTAGACTGAGGTACTAATTATAATCATGTGTTCAAAAATAAGAAACAAGACACATAGTACAAAAACCGAATGAAGGAAATGACGGCATTTATAGTGGAAGCCTAGATTTTCACTATTTACAGAGTTTTTTTCACGTTCCCGTCTTTTACAATTAAACCTTTTTTCACATATTCAGCAATGATCGGCTTTTTATATAGCAATTTTTCGATATATGTGAATTTTATTAAATCAAAACTCACTCGCCTTAAAATTATAAATTGGCTTTATAATTTTATAAATCTTAACAGTTTCAGAAATATTCTCCACGATATAGTCCATGGATTTATACGCCATGGGGCATTCGTCGAGGGTGTTTTTTGTTATTGATGTCGAAAAAATTCCATTCATTTCCTTTTTAAATGACGACAAGGTAAATCTATCGGCGACGTCTTTTCGGCTATACTTTCTGCCTGCACCGTGTGGAGCGGAGCAGTTCCAATCCTCATTGCCAATCCCTGTGCAGATTAAACTGCCGTCACGCATGTTTATCGGGATTAAAAGTTTTTCGTCTTTCCTTGCAGAAACTGCGCCTTTTCTCAAAATCATATTGTCTGTATCGATATAGTTGTGGATAGTTTCAAATGAATTTTGCTCCTTTAATTTCATTCCGTCGAGAATTATTTCTTGTAGGATTTTGCGGTTTAGCGAAGCAAATTTTTGCATTATTTTAATATCGTGCAAGTAGTTATTTAGGGCTTCGCCTGTGAGTGGTGCAAGCTCGTAAGGGATTTCTTCTTGCGCTCTTCCGCCCACATTGTCATAAGCTATTTTTTGATAATATTCTGCGACTTGCTTGCCTAAATTTCTGCTGCCTGTGTGGATCACAAGATATAAATTTCCCTCGTCGTCTTTATCCACCTCAATAAAATGATTTCCGCCACCGAGAGTTCCTAAGCTCTCTTTTGCTCGCTTTGTATTGAGATTTTTATAGCATTTAAGCTCTTCTAAGTCAATTCTGCCGTGACTTCTATGCGCACGCCCTCTGACATTTCTACCACTTGGAATATTATCTTTTATAAAGCTGTCAAGCTTTGGCAGTTCAATCCGTTTTTTGTCAAGCAAAGTGGTGAGCATTCCACAGCCGATATCCACACCGACGAGGTTCGGCACGACATAGTCACTTATGGTCATAGTCGTGCCGATAACACAGCCTTTTCCGGCGTGAACATCGGGCATTATTCTAATTTTGCTGTCCTTTACAAATTCTTGCTCGAGTAGCGCTCGAATTTGCCCCTCGGCAGAAGTTTCAAGCTCGCCGGTAAAGATTTTTGCATCACCATATTTTCCGTTAATTGTTATTTGGTTCATTGGTACTCCTAACTTTATTTATTTTCCTGTTATCCATAAATATTGGTCAACTTGTTTAATGCTTAAGTCTCCCAAATTATATGTGTTAATAAAATCTGCGATAATATCGCAGAATATCTCATACCTGTTTTCACTGTGCTCATTTAAATCTTTATGTTTAAATGATTTCATTTTTCCCATTTTTTGAAAATTCCAAAGCATTTTATCAACTGCACTATCATAAATTGGATATACTTTTGGATTATGAAAACTGCAGTATTTAGTGGCAAAAGAATATATTTTTTTCGTTGCTCCATTGTAAGTAATTTCATTTACAATTGTTAAGTCGCCACTTATTAACCTTCTATCAATATCTTTTATTAAAGTAATCTGTTTTGCGACTTCATATAATTCATTATTATTAATCTGAGTGCTATAAAAAGCATTTAGGCTTGCGACTTTAATTAATACTTCATTTAAATTATCGTTTTTTGGCATAATTTCAGTAAATAGTTTTGTAAGTGCAATATCTTGTTGTTTATCACTTTCACTCCATTCCTCAATAGCTTTTAGTATTTCTTCTTTAGTTGGTATTTTGAATTCACTCATAACAATCACCTTTCTTTTAATTAAATTTTATTTCCACGACTATCATTACTCTAATTATACTCCCACAAATTCAGACATTCAATGCACACTATATATAAACCTCACGAGCATTATCTAAGCAATATACCGCAAGCTTGCCGCCGTACACGCTGCCGCAGTCTATTGCTATATGATTATTCTTTTTGTACACCTCATCTTTGCCCCAGATAAGCTTTGTTGGGGTGTGGCCTGTTACTAAAAATTTGTCCTTAAAATACACTTTTTCATAGTCGGTTCTTGTGAAAATTAGGTCGTATATTCCGTATTCATCAAGCGGAGTGTCTTCATCAAAGTTCCTCAAACCACCATGGACGAGTATGAATTTTCTACCACCACATTCAATTTCTTCATACAGTTCAAACTCGCCTAAATAATCTATGATTTCCTTTTGATCTTTTTTAGACAGTTCGTTAAACTCATTAAAAGTAGATTTTCCACCATTTCTAAACCAACTTTCAAAATAAGAATTAAGTAGTTCTTTATCAGTGTTTTCCTTACTTAGCATTTTAAGGCAAGTCAGCGCCATGTATTCATGGTTTCCGATTAGAGGTTTTACATTCGGTCTTTTCATCATGTCTTGCAAGATTTTAATGGAGTTTTCTCCTCTATCGACCACATCTCCCAAAACGTATAGCGTGTCGCCGTCTTTAAAATCTATCGCCTTAAAAATCTTTTGATACTTTTCAAACTCGCCGTGTATATCGCTCACCACATATTTCACTTAATCACTCCTTGTTTTTTCGTTGTGTTTATTATACAATAAGGGCATGGTACAAAAATGGTACATCGGCGGTGGTATAATATTTTCGGAGGCGATTTTAATGTATGGCGAACAACCTAAAAAACTAGTAATAATCTACATCTTAGACATACTAAAAAAACACACGGACAGCGAGCACACTTTAACCCAAAAGCAAATTATCGACTTGCTCCAAAAAGACTACAACATGAAAGTCGATAGAAAATCCGTTAAACGAAATTTGCTTAATTTAAAGGATTTTGGATACGAAATATATAACGATGAAGTTACTCGAAAAAATAAAAACGGCGAAGAAGAAACTATTTTAACTAATTGGTATCTAAGGCGAAAATTTGATGACGCTGAACTTAGAATGATGATTGACGGCATATTGTTTTCTGGAAATATCGATAAAAACAACAAGAAAAGATTAATAGAGAAAATTGAAAATTTATCCAATAAATATTTCAGCTCTAAAATTAAGCACGCAAAAAACATCAAAAATTATTCTAGTGGCAATGCGCAAATATTTTTAACCATAGAAATTCTTGACGAGGCGATAAATAACAATAAGCAGGTTAAGTTTTTATATAACGAAATTGGTATCGATAAGAAAAAACACACCAAAAAGGACGAAGACGGCACGAATAAAGAGTACATAATTAATCCTTATCAACTGGCTGTCATACATGGCGAATATTACCTTATTTGCAACACCGATAAATATAACGATATCTCAAATTACCGAGTAGATAGAATACAAAATATTAGCATTTTAGACACACCAAGAAAAGCGATAGAAACGCTTGAGGGCGGCAAATCCGACCTCGATTTAAACACATATGTAGCAGAGCATATCTACATGTTCCCAGGCGAGAGTGCCATGGTGAGATTTAGGGCGAAAAGATACTTATTAAACGAGCTTTACGACTGGTTTGGCGACAGAATGGCACTATCCGACATAAGTGAGTACGAACTTACCGTGAGTGTTAGAGTGAACTTAACCGCAATGAAAAATTGGGCAGTGCAATACGCAGTCCACACAAAAATACTAAGCCCAAAATCACTTGTAGAGGAGGTGAAAAACGACCTTAGGAGAGCTTGTGAGAATTATGAGTTGTAGGGATTATTTTAATTTGAAAGGTAGGAAAATTATGAAAATTGAAGATTATTTTGTCAAAAATAGGGATACACCGATTGAAGGCTATGTAACTAAAAAGGAAATTTTTAATGGAGTTTTATTTTTAATGAGAGAACCAAATAGTGATGGTAAAATCGCAAGCTCTTTTTGGATTAAAGATATCATCCAAACATCTAGTGACGATAGAAGTAAAATCTATGGAAAATCAGCAACAAAATATTATAATGTGTTTTGTAATATTCTAGAATCGTTACAAGAAAACGATATAAAAAGAATTGCTTACATGAATTTATATCCAATAAAAGGTTACGGATCACAAAGCAAATGTTATACTAAAACATTAAAGAAATTATCTGAATCTAAAACCATCACCCCCATCAAAATTGATTTAGAAAAACCTTGCAATTGTTGCGAAATTATTATTAATCGACGCTATATTTTAGAAAATTTGAACGACCTCAAATACATAGTTACAACAAAAGATATATATGAAAAACTCAAAAAATTATATTTGACAGCAAATAATGAAGACGATGGTTTTTGTTTAAATAAAAGCACACCTTCTAAAAAAGTAACTTTTAAAAAATTCACTGCTGACATAGGTCAAAATAAAGAAGTTACGGTATATTCAACCTTCCACCCATCTGCACGACGCTCAATAAATTATGAGTTAGTTTAAATTTGTATGAGCTCTACTTTATTAAAAATAAGATTTAACAAATTTAGCCCTACCGCCAACACGGTAGGGCTTATCTTTATCAAATCAGCGTCAATCAAAAT
>CAYJIA010000086.1:0-6283 GCA_964370115.1 uncultured Eubacteriales bacterium | reverse complement strand
CACTAACAGGCGCAAAAACTACAGTAACTTACACAAGCACAAACGAAGACGTTGCAACAGTAGATGCAAACGGCGAGGTTACAATACTTAAAGCAGGAACTACAACTATTGTTGCGACTGCAAAAGAAACTGACGAGTATTCTGGCAAAACAGTGCAATATTCACTTTTGATAGAGGAAAAAGCACCGACAAGTTTTGAAGATATAAAAGACTTCATAGCCTCGTTTGATGTGGATTTTAAAGAGATATCAAAAATTATATTTAACAATGTAGAATTAAAACTTGAAAAAATCGATGAAAAAACCTACAGACTTTCGGGTTATCCGTCGGGCGACTCGGTGATAATAGGAACTGCGGTGGACGGCAGTGTTATAGTAACCCTAAACGCAGAGTTCTTAAAAACTTTGCCACAAGGAAACTATAGCCTATCGGTGACGACTTTATCGGCGCCAAACACCCCAGTGGCAACACTGACAGTATCAGTGCCACAAGCCCCAATACCAGTACCAACAGTAACACCAAACCCACCAAGCACAACTCCAGAAACAGGCGACGATTTCAACCCTGCACTATGGATTTCAGTAGCGGCGGCAAGTTTGGTAGTGGTAATGGTTTTTGTGAGAAAAAAGTTAAGTAATTGATAAAAGTAGTGAAAATTCTTCGGATTTTTTGATTATAAAAGGGCGTCGTTTCGGCGCCTTTTTGCTTTGTATAAATTTATATTAAAAACACGCCAAAGGCGTGAACTGAACTAATTAACTATTAATAATTAATTATCACAATTAATTGCCATAAACCATTTGATTTTTTGCTATTGTATGTTATAATATATTATATATTTGTTTTAGAAGGGGAATTTTCTAATGAATAAAAAAGCAATGACGATGATTTGTATGTTGCTTTCTATTTGTATTTTTTTTACAGCGTGTAATTCTTCTGTAGGCGCAAGCGGTGGGACGACAGGGTTTAACTCGACTGGCACAGTGTCAAGTGGTGGTAGCGCGACAAGTTCTTCTGCTGGGGTAGGGGAAGAAAAGCCTATGGGCAGCAGAGATTCCACTCCAAAGGTGCTCACACCCAGCGCGGACGGTACGGATGTTCGAAATGGTGCTGTATCGGTGCTTGATGTATCAAATGCAAGTGAAGGCTATATGATGATTAGATATACCGGCTCTAACCCAAAACTTAAATTAAGACTGTTTTTCAATGGTGATCAAGAAAACTATTATACCTATGACTTGCCAAATGACGGAGAATATTACAGCTATCCGTTTAGTGAGGGAAGTGGAAATTATTCGATAGTAGTTTATGAAAACAGTTCTGGCTCTAGCTATTCTATGGGTGATACGTATGAGCTGTCGGTGTCTATAGACGACGAAAATAAGAAATTTTTGTATTCTAACTACTATGTGGACTTTGATGAAAATTCACAGTCGGTAAAACTTAGTGAAGAACTTGCCACGGGTGCAAATAATGACCTAGACGTGGTGACGTATGTTTATGAATATGTAATAGGGCATATGACTTATGACGATGCAAAGGCAGCAAGGGGAGAAACCATCTACGTGCCAAACATCGACGAAGCACTTGCGACAGGACAAGGTATTTGTTGGGAATACGCAGCAACTATGACTGCAATGCTAAGGGCACAGGGAATACCGACACAGCTTGTGGTAGGACTTGCAGGAACAGTAAAACACGCATGGATAAGCGTGTACACCCCAGAAACAGGTTGGATACACGATATCATAGAATTTAATGGAACAGACTGGACGAGAATGGACCCGACTTTCGCATCGACAAGCGGTTCAAATCCAGGTATATTACAGTATGTGGGCGACGGCGAAAACTACAACGCCACGAATTTTTACTAAAGTAGAGTGGGAGGAAAAAATTATGCAAGAAACGATTACGAACAACAATCCAGAAAGTGCAAAATATAAATTTAAAGCATTGAAATCTAAAGAAACGGCATATTTCTTCGAGCAGCTTTCGATGTTTACGACAAGTGGTATACCTATTTGGGAAAGTTTGCAAATAATTGCCGATAACAACCCAAAAAGTGATAGACGTGAACTCTACCACACTTTATACCTACTTGTGGCAGACGGAATGTTTTTCTCTCAAGCTATGGATATGGTCGGGTGTTTCCCTGATTATGCCCTTGGTATGATAGAGGTTTCAGAGCAGACAGGTCGTGTGGACGAGGTGTGCAAGTCGCTTGCGAGTTATTATCGCGATAAAGATAAACTTTCAAGTAGCATGAAATCATCTGTTGTGTATCCGCTTTGTATGGCGGGCATGGTATTTGTCGTAATATTTGTGCTTTTAGTGCAGGTTATGCCTATATTTGAACAGGTGTTTACCCAGCTTGGACTATCTTTAAACAGCGTGTCATCGGGCCTTTTGGGAATAGGTCAAGTACTAAATAGTTATGCCTTGTATTTCCTTTTAGGATTTGTTGGAATACTTTTGATATTCTTTATTTTAAGTATTACGCCATTTGGTAAAAAGTTTTTAGACAAACTTTATGACTCAGCGCCTGTGACAAAAAAATTATCTATGACAGAAAATGCAAATCGTTTTGCTTTTTCTATGGCTTTAATTCTTGACAGTGGCCTCGATATAATTAGCGCACTAGAGTTCTCATCTATTATCACTGGAAGTGATACATATAAAAAGAAAATACAACATGCCTTAGACGAGCTTAACGAGGGCGAGAGCCTTGACAGTGCTCTTATTGTAGCGAAAGTATTTGACTCTGAGTACAATGGCCTTATTACAGCAGGCGCAAAAAGTGGTACCTCGGGCAAAATGTTTATGTCTATTGCCGATAAGTATTATGAAGCCAGTCAAAAACAAATGAACAAGATTTTATCTATTATAGAGCCAGCACTTGTGGCATTTTTATGCCTCATGGTCGGAATGGTAATGCTTTCGGTAATGCTACCACTAGTTGGCATCTTATCAGGAATGTAAGAGAGGAGATGTCAAGGTGCGACAATCTACTTTTAAACTCACTATATTAAAAATATTTAAAAACGGCATATTCTGGTCAGTTTTACTGTGTGTTGGCGTAATAGTTGCCATATCGGTAAGTATTACCAGTGTATCAGACACAGTAGTCGAGCAACAAAAACAACTTATAGAAGACGCGCTTGCGCGCGCAACGGTGCAGTGTTATGCGCTAGAGGGAAGTTATCCAGAGGATTTACAGTATCTAAAAGACGAATATGGATTTTATCATGATGATAAATACGCAGTATATTATGAAAGTTATGGTGCAAACCTTTTTCCCGAAATATATGTATTTGCACTAAATGAAGAACCTACAGCAAACTAAATTTAAACGCTTATGAGAGGAGAAAGAAAATGGAAATGAATAAAAATCAAACCGCAGACATGCTTTTTGTGGTAATACTATTTTCTTTATATACTTTCTGCGCATTATTTTTGTCGGTACTAGGTGCCGATGTGTATCGTAGAAATGTGGAGGATGCCGAAAATAATTACAGTGTGCGAACCTCTTCACTATACCTTGCAGAAAAAATTAGGCAAAATGAGACAGCAGATGCGGTGCATATATCTACATATAATGATAGTCCCGCGCTTGTTTTGACACAAACGATAAATGATAAAAAGGTAAATATATGGATTTACCTAGAAAATGGGTATTTATGCGAGGCGACTCTTAATGAAGGTGTAAACCTTATTTCTGGCATAGGACAGCGGATAGTGCCTGTAGAGGAGATAGAGTTTGATAAAAATTCTGACGGGCTTCTAAAGATAAATGTCGTGGAAGTAAGCGGCAGTGAGAACAGCTCTGTAGTCTTCCTTGAATGTGCTGACGGGGAGGTGGCCTAATGCAGAGAAAGAATAATAAGACAAGATATTTTCTAATAGAGCTTATTGCAAACTGCTTTTTCTTTGCTCTTGCGGCAATAATTTGTGTGAACTTTTTCGCCATAGGATTTACAGATAATAAAAATAGTAAAGAATTATCACAGGCGACTTTAAAGGCCACCGAAATGGCGGAAGTTTTTAAGGCATATGCAAATGATGTGCAAATGGTGTTGGACTACACTGGTGCTACAAAAACTGATGACGGCTATGAAGTATATTATGATAAAGACTGGAAACAGGTGGAAAGTAGCGGAGAGTACAGTTTTGTAATGGATGTAGGTTTATCTATAACACAGTACAATACTTTAGTTGCTGATATAGAGATAAATTCGGAAGAAGGCTCGGTTTACTCACTTACAGTTTCAAAATTTTTGGAAGGTGGGGTGTAATCATGAATGAGACAAATGACAAACGCTTTTCTATAAACCCCGGAATTTTATCGCTAATTACATTTTTCACAGTTTTGCTTTTAACTGTTTTTGCGGTGTTGGTTGTGTCGTCGGCAAGATCAGACATGAACCTAACTCAAAAAGCGGCAGACTCCGTGACTCAGCACTATGCGGCTGATAATTTAGCAGAAGAAAAACTGGCACAGCTTTATAACATTTGGCAAGAAAATAGCGGTGATGACCTTTATGCAGAGCTTGAAGCGAACAAGTTTACTGTTTTGGAGGGTGAAAGTGAAGAGGGTATTACCGTAGAATATGCAGTACCCATTGTGGGAGAAAGAAACCTTTATGCAAAAATCTTAATTAATGAGGACGGAACTTTAAAAAGACTTGAATGGCGAACTGGTGTAGATGAAGTAGAAGCCGGTACCATTACTATCGAATAGAGAAAATATATACCGCAAAGCGGAGGATAGGAGAAATATTATGGATTCACAAAACCTAACAACGAACAACGAGCAAATCGACATCATTCCGATACTAAAAGAGTTGGTAGAAAATCACGCTTCCGACATTTTTATAGTTGCGGGACGTCCTATAAGTTATAAGCGCAACAGGCAAGTTGTGACCTTAACTGAAGAGAGGCTTATGCCGAATGTGACAGAGAGCATTATAAATGAGCTGTTTGACCTAGCAAAAAGAGATAAAAAATGGCTTGTAGAAAGAGGAGACGACGACTTTTCTTTTGCGCTTCGCGGTGTGTCACGTTTTCGTGTAAACGTATATAAGCAACGTGGTTCGTTGGCGGCTGTAATTCGTGTTGTTGAATTCCATTTGCCAGAGCCAAAAGATTTGCACATTCCTCAAGGCGTTCTTGAGTTGTCAAATAAACAAAGAGGTCTTGTGCTTGTAACGGGCTCATCGTCAAGTGGTAAAACTACGACTCTTACTTGTATACTCGACAAGATTAATAAAGAAAGAGCAACGCACATTATCACACTAGAAGATCCTATTGAGCACTTGCACCAACATAAAAATAGTATCATAAGCCAGCGTGAAATTTCTCTTGATACTGGAAATTACCCAATAGCACTTAGAGCGGCACTAAGACAAAGCCCTGATGTTATACTAATAGGAGAGCTTCGTGACGCGGAGGCGATAAGTATTTCACTTACAGCGGCAGAAACAGGACACCTTGTGTTCTCTGCACTTCATACCCTAGGTGCGGCAAACTCAGTGGACAGACTTGTGGATACATTCCCTTCAGAGCAACAAGAGCAAGTAAGAATGCAGCTTTCGATGGTGCTTCAAAGCGTTGTTTGTCAACAACTTATACCAACAGTAGACGGCAAACTGTATCCAGTGTTTGAAATAATGCACTGTAACAGTGCGATACGCACACTAATACGTGACGGCCGTACCCACCAAATAAACTCAATTATACAGTCTTCTGCAACAGAGGGCATGATTAGCATGGATGCAAGTATTGCGAACTTATTTAAACAAGGCATAATAACAAAAGAAACTGCAATGACTTATAGCTTGACACCGAACTATCTAATGCGTCAAATAGGCGAAACAGAAGCAAGGGCTAATAATTCTATTAGAAGTAGGCTTTTGAATAATAGTTGATAAAAAACCTAGCCGAGTGGCTAGGTTTTTTAGTTGAGAGTTGAGAATTGAAATTTAAATTAACGATTGTAGGGGCGGTCATCGGCCGCCCGAAATCCACCGCAAAAGTCAAATTAAAATCGTAGGGGCGGATTCTATATCCGCCCGAAATCAAGCAGAATTTTAAATTAACATCGTAGGGCAAGGGCTTTGCTCTTGCCTTGGGTTTTGTGGAAACCTTGCGGGCAAACACATAGGTTTGCCCCTACGTCATAAATGGGAATTTTGTGGAAACGTTGCTGGCGACCAATGGTCGCCCTTGCACCTAAATTTAAGGTTTTCCGCCTGTAGGGGCGGTCATCGGCCGCCCGAAATCCACC
>CAYJIA010000085.1:0-6287 GCA_964370115.1 uncultured Eubacteriales bacterium | reverse complement strand
TCTATCACTCAAACTCAACTTGAAACCATAAAAGATATGCTTTACTTATTTGCCGACAATATGACTGCAAATGATAATGCTTCTTTCATGGCTCTTAGTGATGATTTATCTTTAACTCCATTTGTATTTGGCGTTGATAAAATGAAAGAGCAAATTGACAGCATATCTCCGACAAATTCAGACACTAACTTATATGCAGGCATAGTAAAAGCGCTGGATATTTTAAACACAAGTGCTAATGTGAATATAAAAAGAAATTTGATTGTTATATCCGATGGTGAAGACTATTATGACACAGGATATACCAGAGAAGAAGTTGAAAGTAAGATAAAAGAAACCAATATACCGATTGATAGTATCGCTATGCTTTCAAATAATTCAAGTCAGGAGATTTTAGACCACGCAAAAATACTTGGCAGTTTTTCGAGAATGTCACCGGGCGGAATTGACATAAGCTTTGGAATTGATGATAGAACAAAGGAAGATGTTGTAGCAGACGTGACAGCCTCACAAAAAGGGACTTATATAGCCTCTTTTGATATATCTACTCTTTCAGAATTTGAAGAGAAGGAAACTTTATCTTTAAATGTATCTATTCCACAAGTGGCAAGTGTGAGCGACGAAATAGTAATAGACACTTATGAAATGAGTCAAAATTTAGCAGAAAAACCAACTCCGTTACCGTCGCCTACAGCAAAACCCACGGTAAAGCCTACACCTAGTGCTGTGCCTGTGGAGGAAAACGAGAGCGACAATATGCTTGCTATAATCATAATAGCAGGCACATCTGTAGTACTTATAGCAACAGTAATAATTGTTATCATGGCTAAAAAAAGAAAGGCAAAAAATAATAGTTATGAATTGCCACAAAGTAGTGAGAAAACAAATGAAAAGCTTGATGAAGTAAAGACAGCTGTTCCACAAACACAAAATGTGGAAAAACAAAGATTTACAATGAGCTTTACAAAAGTCGGCAAAGTGGAAAATACGACGTATAAACATAGTTTTGATAAAGAGCTAATCATAGGCAGAAGCTCTAATTTATGCGCTTTTTCAGTTGAAGCTGACGGCCTTTTATCGACCACTCACTGCAAGATTTTTTATCAAGACGGAAAAATGTTTTTAGAAGACTTAAATTCTACAAATGGCACGTATCTAAACGGAATACCAGTAAAAACCGCAGTGCGCTTGGAAGAAAACGATGTGATATTAGTAGGCTCTATGGAGCTTCGTGTCACTTGGGAGGACACTTTGAAATGATTTCAATACACACGGTACTAGCCACAGATGGAAGATTTCTAATGTCAAGTCCTAATTTTTTTCAAACAAACTTATTTAGTCAATTAATGATTTTTGCAATTTCAATTATAGGAGTTTTGATAATCGGAATTATAGTCTTTTTGTCAAGAAAAAATAAGAATAAAAAAATAGGTGTAGATACTTTTAAGACTATGCCAAAAGTCGATAGTGTAGATAGAATTTCTAATGGAGAATTTACAGTCGGTGAAGGTTTCGAAAATTCATTTGAAATTTCTGACCCGTCAAGTCTATGCCTTAAATGTATGGACGCTAATATGTTAAATGGATATTGCCCCCTATGTGGCTTTAGTTTATCAAGTTATCAAAAACCCATGCATTTACTTACACCGGGTACAGTGCTTGCAGGAAAATACCTTGTCGGAACTGCAATAGGTGAGGGCGGTTTTGGCATAACCTATGTGGCGCTTGATTTGAATTTACTAATGAAAGTAGCGATAAAAGAGTATTTTCCGAGTGGATTTGTCACACGTGATAATGCGACAAATGTACATTCTTTTAGCGGTGAGAAAGCCGAGTTTTTTGAAGCGGGAAAACAGAAATTTTTAAACGAAGCAAGAACTCTTGCAAAGTTTAGAACACGCCAAGGCGTTGTGTCTGTAATGGATTTTTTTATGGAAAACTCGACGGCTTATATCGTAATGGAGTATTTGACGGGTATGACACTGAAAGAATATGTGAATAAAAACGGTGGAAAAATGAACCCTAATACACTTTTTGAAATGCTAAAACCTCTCATGAAAACACTGAGTGAAATACATAATGAGGGCATAATTCACAGGGATATAAGCCCCGATAATATTATGGTAAATGCACAGGGTGAGTTAAAACTCTTAGATTTTGGTGCGGCACGAGATTTTGCAAACAGTGGACAGCAAAGTTTGTCTGTAGTCTTAAAGCACGGTTTTGCCCCTGAAGAGCAGTATAGAACACGTGGAGTGCAAGGCCCATGGACAGATATTTACGCCCTTTGTGCAACAATTTATAGATGTATAACAGGCAACACGCCCGATGAAGCAAATGAGCGTATGAGAAAAGATACTTTAATTCCACCAAGTGGCCTCGGAATTTCTATTGATACAAGTAAAGAAACAGCCCTACTCAAAGGTTTAAATGTTTTTCAAGAAAATAGACAGCAAACTGTATTAGAGCTGTATAATGATATATATACTGTATTTTGATATAGGGAAAACTATTTTCAGATACAATTATATTCATTAGATAGAAAATTTGATTTTATGAGGAGGGATAATTATGCTAAACCCAAATAAAATATGTATGGCTTGCATGGAAGAACATGACGGAACAGGTTTTTGCACTCATTGTGGTTTTAACATAAATACATATCAAAAATCGGCTCATCATCTGCCTGTGGGAACTATACTTGCAGGAAAATATTTAGTCGGCAAGGTCTTGGGTGAGGGTGGCTTTGGCATTACCTATATGGGTATAGACTTAAATCTTGAACTTAAAATGGCGATAAAAGAATATTACCCAAATGGTTTTGTAACAAGAGAGAATAACACTACAGTATTTTCCTATGCAGGAGATAAGGCGGAGTTTTTTGAAAAGGGTAAGACAAAATTTTTAGACGAGGCGAAAACTCTTGCGAAATTTCGCACTAGTCAAGGCGTTGTATCTGTTGCGGATTTCTTTCAAGAAAACTCTACAGCCTATATAGTAATGGAGTACATAAGTGGCACTACCCTAAAAAGCCATATAGCAAAAAGTGGCGGAAAAATGCAGTCGCATGAGCTTTTTGAGATGATGAAACCGCTTATAAATACACTAGGCTTTATACATAATGAGGGTATAATTCACAGAGATATAAGCCCTGATAATATTATGATTACAGACGACGGATATCTAAAACTTTTGGATTTTGGTGCGGCGCGAAATTTTACTAACAGTGGTAACGAAAGTTTATCTGTAATGCTAAAACCGGGTTATGCACCCGAAGAGCAGTATAGAAGTAGAGGTGTGCAAGGGCCGTGGACTGATATTTATGCTCTTTGCGCAACTATTTATAAATGCATTACAGGCATAACGCCCGATGAATCAAATGAAAGACTTAGAAGCGATATCTTAAAACCACCGTCTGCATTAGGTGTCAATATAGAGCGAAATAAGGAAATGGCACTGCTAAAAGGATTATCCCTATATCAAGAAAAAAGACAGCAGAGTGTTAAAGAACTATATGATGAGCTTTATAATAATGTCGCTGTAATCAATAATGCTGCGCCAATAAATTCGACGGCAAATAAAAGCAGTGTGAGTTTTGATGATAGGGTATTTAAAGAAACTGTACAAGATGCAAATGTATACCAGCCACAAAAAAAGGACAATAAAAAACTCATTGGAGGCATAGCGGCAGCTGTGCTGGTTTTAGTAGTTATAATCGCAATTTCTTTAAATAGTGGAGAGAAAACTGTGCCTGCGAATTCCGCTCAATCAGAAAATAGCGGTGAGCTTTCATCAGAAGAGTTGCTTATTGAAGAAGTTAAAAATGCATTAGATCCAGGCACAAACTTATCAATGGAAGAAATTTTTGAGGTAGGATTGGAGTTTGAGTTTGAAGGAGTAGCCGCCTACATAGATGCTGTAGAGTGGATGTACGATGGTCAGACAGCAGACGGGGAGGACTTGGTAACTGTATCCTTGGATATTAAGGCTAAAGATTATGAAGACGTTTTATCGGTATCATACACTATGGTTTCAAACGGCGATGGTACGGCCAGACAGGTTGCAAACAATTTTAACGGGCAAGAAAACGACGCCGATGCCTTGGATTTGTATGATGTAATAAAAAATGCAAACGGCAATGCGCAAGAGTCTGCACAGGACACACAGTTCTTTGCATCTGACTATGAAATATTTCTAAACACTATGCCCTTAGATGAATTTTTTGCTATTGGGGCGAGTGACGAATTCTTAGCGGATAAAGATTACGATATTATGACCACATGGATAGGAAGCATTAATGTTACAAAGGGTGTAAATGTCGAAACTTATGTGGTGAGATTTGTTGACGGGACTTTGTACGGTTATGACTTTGCCTATGAAGAAATAGTGGATCCATATATTGTTGAAGTGGATTTTTTAGAGGGAGAAGATTTTGAGAGTCTACCGTCTCCAAAAAAATTAGTCGACGATATAGAAAGCTATATTTTGAGTATGCCAGATCCTACACCGGAGCCAACCCCAGAACCAACTCCTGAGCCCACACCCGAACCACAAGCGACGGGTATTGTATATGAAAATTATGATTTAGACTTTGCTGTAACTCTACCTGATAGTTGGATAGATATATGTACATACTCTGAATATTATGAGGGCGTTGGATTTTATAATAAAATAAATGAGGAAGACGGTTATGGCGGATTTGTGTTTGGAATTATGGTTATGGAGGGCATAGGAGAGCCCGACCACCCGTCGTATCAAATACTACTGCAAGAAAATGGTAAAACCTACTATGCTACTTTCCCAACAGACGTGCAGTATTTGCCTGATTTAGAATACCAAGCCCAATACGCAAAAATGGAGTCGGAAGTTGCGGATATACTTACTACATTCACTTTAACAGGATAAGGAGTGAAATATATGGAAAATAATCAAAATAATACTTTTTATAAAAAGGCACAAAATGAAACTTTAAAGCTTGGCGATGTTTTTTCAGGGATGTTTAAAAAGCATAGTAAAGGAATGGCAGAAACTCTATGGACGGCTGGTACACTGAATAATGTTCCGACAGAAAGTGAAATGCTTTCAAAATGGGTTAAACCTTGGATATTTGTGCGTGTCTTAATAGTGGGGATAGCCCTTATAATTCCATTAATTTTGATGGATAATATGGGTTATGGTGTTTATTCACTTATTCCTACAATTTTCATAGGCTCGCTTGTAATTCCCTTGGGGGTCGTAATTTTCTTCTTTGAACTTAATATTCCTAAAAATATATCCTTATACCAAATTTTGATGATGATATTTGTAGGGGGCTGTGTTTCGCTTATAATTACAGGATTACTTAGTGATGTGGTAACTCTTCAAGGTGCACAGTGGGCATCAATTACCGAAGAACCTGCAAAAATTCTAGCCATATGTATTTTTCTAAGAAAAAATCAAAAATACTATATTCTAAACGGAATATTAATAGGAAGCGCCATAGGTGCTGGGTTTGCTTTTATAGAAACCACAGGATATGTTCTGGGAAATAATGCTAGTATGGATATTTTAATAATGCGAGGAGTTTTATCGCCTGGCGCACATGTAGCTTGGGCTGCAATTGAGGGTGGAGTGTTGGTCAAAGTTATGAATGGGCAAAAATTTAGTCCGTCCCATTTGATAAAAGGAGAGACGATACTCTATTTTGCGATAAGCACGGCACTGCACTTTACATGGAACTACCCGTTTCTAATTATGCCTATACCTTTTGTTTTGGATGTAAAATATATTATTTTAATAGTAGGCGCATGGTTGGTGCTTTTGAAATTAATGAATAACGGAGTTAATGAAGTCGTTGCACTTTCAAATGCTAGTCCTATTTTAAAAAATGAATTACCAAAGCAGCAAAAAATAGTAGCGACACAAATACAGGGTGTCAGCGGAATGTATTCGGGCAGTAGCATTAATTTAAGTTCTAACAAACTAATTTTAGGAAGAGATTCAAAAAAATGCAATTTAGTTTTTACTCAAAATGCCTCAAAAGTGAGTAGGGTGCACTGCATCTTGTATTTTGAAAATGGAAATGTGTTTGTTACTGACAATAATTCAAGCAACGGCACATTTATTAAGGGTTACGGAAAAATAAAACAAGGCGAGAAGGCGTATTTGTCCAAAGGGAGTTATTTTTATTTGGGTGATACTTCAAATATGTTTGTGGTAAAATGACCTTTGTTAGCTGGGAAGGGGCAAAATCATGAAAAACTACTGTTTAAACTGCATGGAGGAAAAGGGTGAGGGGAACATTTGCC
>CAYJIA010000084.1:0-6388 GCA_964370115.1 uncultured Eubacteriales bacterium | reverse complement strand
AACTTTTTTATTATATGCAAATTTAACATATACTATATTTTGACATAATATTCATACAATACACTATATAATTAATTAGATGTATTGGTCAAGATATAACTACAACAAATATTTGTTAGTTTTACATAAAACCTTTTTTATATAAAATAAAAAATCTAAAGAAAATACATAAAAAGCTTGAAATGATAGGACGAAAGTGCTATTATAGTAATGAAGTAAAAATTATCGCTCAGGCGGGGAAACGGAGAGCAGATGGATATAAAGAAAAATGTACACGCCTCAATTACAAATGAATTAGATTTGTTTTTGAATGGGAGAAACAGTAAGGCTTATGATTTTTTAGGACTTCATAAAGCAAAAAAAGATGGCAAAGACTGCATGGTAATAAGAGTTTGGGCGCCAAATGTGCGTGAAGTTTACCTTGTGGGCGAATTTTCTAACTGGGAAAAAAAGGGCAGTGTGGAGTTATATCACATAAGCGAAGGTGTATGGGAAGCCTATACCGACTTTATGATGGATGAGTTTGATGCGTATAAGCTTTTAATCGTAGATAAAGAAGGAAAAAGCATATTTAAGGGAGATCCTTATTCAAGACATAGCGAAACCAGAATGAGTACCGCCTCTAAATACTACGAATTAGGTGGTTTTGAGTGGAGTGATGACGAGTGGATTAAGTATCAAAAGGAAAATCCGCACTATGAAAGACCTGTAAATATTTACGAGGTTCACGCGCAGTCTTGGAGAACATATGGCGACGGAGAGCCTTTTTCGTATCAAAAGCTTGGTGATGAGCTAATTCCGTACGTTAAAGAGATGGGTTTTACCCATATAGAATTTATGCCACTTACTGAGTATCCTTATGACCCGTCTTGGGGATATCAAGTTACTGGATATTTTGCACCGACTTCAAGGTATGGCACACCAAAAGAACTTATGAAGTTTATCGATAGATGCCACAATGCAAATATCGGCGTAATACTCGACTGGGTTCCTGCACATTTTCCTAAAGATGAGCAAGGGCTTGCAAAGTTTAATGGCGAGGCGTGCTATGAATATGAAGATCCAAGAAAAGGCGAGCACTTAGAATGGGGAACCTTGGTTTTTGACTATGGAAAACCCGAAGTCGTGAGTTTCCTTATATCTAGTGCAAACTTTTGGCTACAAGAGTACCATGTAGACGGACTAAGAGTAGATGCCGTAGCATCTATGCTTTATCTTGATTATAACAGGGATAATGGACAGTGGATTGCTAATAGACACGGTGGCAAAGAAAATTTAGAGGCTGTCGAGTTTATGAAAGTCTTAAACGAAGAAGTCTTTAAGCAAAACCCCGAGGCTATGATGATAGCAGAAGAGTCGACCTCTTGGCCAATGGTTACAAAACCTGCGTTTATGGGCGGTTTGGGATATAACTATAAGTGGAATATGGGTTGGATGAATGACATGCTAAGATATATGGCACTTGACCCATATTTTAGACAGTTCAACCACGATACGCTTACTTTCTCATTCTTCTATGCGTTTTCGGAAAATTATATCCTGCCTATTTCTCATGATGAACTTGTGTATGGCAAGGGTTCTTTATACAACAAAATGCCTGGAACACCAGAGGAAAAATACTCAGGACTGCGCTCGTTTGTGGCTTATATGATGGCGCATCCAGGAAAGAAACTGCAGTTTATGGGAACAGAAATAGCCCAACACGACGAGTGGAATTTCTCTGAAGAAATACAGTGGAAACTTTTGCAATACGATGAGCACAAAAAGGCACAAGCCTTCTTTAAAGACATGAATAAATTCTATCTTTCAAGGCCTGAGCTATGGCAAGTGGACTTCTCATGGGAAGGTTTTGCATGGATAGCAAACGATGATTATAAGCAAAGTATAATTTCGTTTAGAAGATTTGATAAACAGGGAAATGAAGTCATAATAGTATGTAACTTTGTACCTGTTAAAAGAGATGATTATAGAATAGGCGTGCCGTATAACGGCATTTATGAAGAGCTTTTTACATCAGATAATAAAAAGTACGGCGGAAGCGGAGTTTTAAACGGCAGTGATATTCACACAATGGATGAAAAAATGCATGGTTTTGACCAATGCATATCGCTAAAACTTCCAGCAAGCTCTGTTGTATTCCTAAGATGTAAAGAGAAAATAGAAAAGAAAAAGAAAAAAGTTTCTGTAAAATCTAAACACAAACACAAGAAAAGGGAAGAAAATAAATAAAACATTTAAAGGGGGATTTAAAATGTTACCAAAACAAGAAGTAGTAGCAATGTTGCTTGCAGGTGGACAAGGTAGCAGACTTGGCGTACTTACAAAAAAACTTGCAAAACCCGCAGTACCATTCGGAGGAAAATATAGAATTATTGATTTTCCTTTATCAAACTGTGTAAATTCAGGAATAGAGACGGTGGGCGTTTTAACACAATACCAACCACTTGAACTTAATCACTACATAGGCAGCGGACAACCATGGGATTTAGACAGCATGAACGCAGGGGTTCATGTTCTACCTCCCTACCAAAAAAGCAAAGGTTCAGACTGGTATAAAGGCACGGCAAATGCCATTTACCAAAATATCCATTTTATAGAGAGATATAATCCTGAGTATGTTGTAATACTCTCAGGCGATCATATCTATAAAATGGATTATTCAAAAATGATAGCATACCACAAAGAAAAAGAGGCTGCTTGTACAATTTCTGTAATCGATGTATCTATGGAAGAGGCATCAAGATTTGGAATACTTAATACAAGAGAAGACTTATCTATTTATGAGTTTGAAGAGAAGCCTAAAAAACCAAAAAGCACAAATGCTTCAATGGGTATCTATGTTTTCACTTGGTCAAAACTTAAAAAATACCTAGAAGAGGACGAGGAAAATCCAAAATCATCAAATGACTTTGGTAAAGACCTGCTTCCTACAATGCTTGAAAAAGGCGAGAGAATGTTTGCATACAACTTTGCAGGATACTGGAAAGACGTTGGAACTATTGAAAGCCTTTGGGAAGCTAATATGGATCTATTAAATCCAAAAATTGAGCTTGATTTAAGCGAAGAGGCAGGAAAAATCTATGCAAGAAATCCAGTAATGCCTCCACATTACATAGCAAGTGGTGCAAAGGTGCAAAACTCTTTAGTGCCTGACGGCTGTAATGTTTATGGCAAAGTAGACGCTTCTGTTTTATTTGCAGGAGTATATGTGGCAAAAGGAGCAGAAGTTTTAGACTCTATCATAATGCCAGGTGCTGTAATTGAAGAAGGCGCTAAAATTCAATATGCAATAGTAGGTGAAAACTCGGTTGTCGGCAAAGATGCAATCGTAGGTAAAAGACCTGAGGATATGGAAGATATATCAAATTGGGGTGTAGCTGTTGTAGGCCCTGATTGCACTGTAGAAGCAGGGCAAGTAATAGAGCCTAAAGCTATGCTTGATGCAGAGGAGGGAATAATCTAATGAGGGGAAATAATGCAATGGGCATACTATTTGCCTATGTAAACGAAGAGAGAATTAATCAGCTCACAAAAAACCGTGTTATGGCATCTGTTCCATTTGGTGGAAGATACAGACTTGTAGATTTTCCGCTTTCAAACATGGTAAACTCTGGAATTAACAAAGTTGGCGTCATAACAGAGCCAAACTACCTGTCGCTTATGGACCACTTAGGTTCAGGCAAAGCTTGGGATTTATCAAGAAAAAGAGAGGGACTTTATCTGCTTCCGCCTTTTGGCATGAATCATACAAGAAGTGATGGAAAAATAGGTTCTCTTTACTCAATAAAAAGATTTATTAAAGATTCAAGAGAAGAGTATGTAATACTTTCAGACTGCGATATAGTTTGCAATATAAATTACAAAGAGGCGCTAAATTTCCACATGGAAAAAGGTGCCGACGTTACAGTTATTTATCACCATGGCAGTGCGCCTAGTGGAATAGACAGCAGTATATATACCGTTGACCCAGACAGCAAGGCTATTGAAATTAAAATCAAAGAAGAAGCTGTGGATAATGCCGACATTGGCATGGGTATGTACATAATAAACAGAAAAATACTTGTCAATTTAATCGAAGAAGATATAGGCGAAAATCAAATTGACTTTGACCGCTCTACAATAGTAAAATGCATAGATAAATATAAAGTTTACGCCTATGAGTACGAAGGTCAAATGTATCAAATTTCTTCTATGGAAGCATTCTTTAATGCAAACATGGCTCTAATGAATCCAAAAATCAGATCAGAGCTTTTTGATCCATTCTATCCTATCTACACAAAAGTAAGAGACGATATGCCCGCAAAGTATGGCTTTGAGTCAAAAGTGGAAAACTCACTTATTGCCGATGGCTGTGTGATAGACGGCGAAGTTTCAAACTGTGTGATCTTTAGAGGCGTTAAAGTCGAAAAAGGCGCAGTGATTAAGAACTGTGTAATAATGCAAGATACAGTTGTATCAAAAGATGCAAAACTTGAATATACAGTGACGGATAAAGACGTTACTATAGCACAGGAAAGAGTGCTTACAGGCTCTCCAACTTATCCTGTTTACGTATCAAAAGGAAGCGTAGTATAAAATTATTTAGGAAAGGTGTGGAATTTATATGAAAGTATTGTTTTGCGCAAGCGAAGCCTTGCCGTTTATGGCGACAGGAGGACTTGCAGATGTTGCGGGTTCGCTACCTCAAGCTTTGAGGGCTAGAATGGTAGGGGCAAGAGTTGTAATGCCTTATTATGACGGCATATCACAAGAACTTAAGGACTCTATGAGATTTTTGACAAGCATCAGTGTACCCGTTGCTTGGAGAAGACAGTACTGTGGAATTTTTGAAGCTAAGGCTGGAAATGTCACTTATTATTTAATAGACAATCAGTACTATTTTAAAAGAGGAACTATCTATGGACATTTTGACGATGCAGAGCGATTTGCGTTTTTCTCAAGAGCGATTTTAGAAATGCTTCCATACATAGATTTTAAACCAGACATAATTCATTCAAACGACTGGCAAACAGCACTTGTGCCAATTTATTATAGAATGTTTTACTCAAATAACGATTGGTATAGAAATATCAAACATCTTTTCACAATACATAACATACAGTATCAAGGTCAATATGATTCTGCGATACTTGGCGATGTTTTTGGTATGCCGAAAACAGAAAAAGAGCTTATGGAACATGACGGCTGTATAAACCTAATGAAAGGTGCGATAGAAACCTCAAACTGGGTGTCGACAGTTAGCCCTACATATGCATATGAAATTTTAGACCCGTGGTTTGCGCATAAACTCGACCCTGTTTTAAGGGAAAGAGCGTGGAAGCTTTCAGGAATACTAAACGGAATTGATGTTTTGTCTTACGACCCACAAACAGACGACAAAATTTTCAAAAACTTTGGTTTAGAGAATTTGGACGACAAAAAAGAAAACAAGCGTGGACTTCAAGAGAGAATGGGCTTGGCACAAGACGAAAATGTACCACTCATAGGAATGGTCACAAGACTTGTGTCTCACAAAGGGCTAGACCTTGTGAAAGGTGCGATAGAAAATCTTATGACTTACTCAAATGCGCAGTTTGCAATTTTGGGAAGTGGTGACTGGGAGTATGAAGAGTTCTTCATAGAAATGCAAGAAAGATATCCTGGAAGATTTGCGATTTGTGTAGGATTTATTCCTGAGCTTTCAAGAAAAATCTATGCAGGTGCCGACATATTCTTAATGCCAAGTAAAAGCGAGCCTTGCGGACTTTCGCAAATGATATCGCTAAGATACGGTACAATTCCTGTAATTAGAGAAACAGGCGGTCTTAAAGACTCGATAACAGATTGCAGAGACGGCTTTGGCAATGGATTTACATTTAAAAGCTACAGCACAAATGATATGTTAGACTCAATTCATGCGGCGATTTATCACTATAATTCGGACAAAGACAGTTGGCAAATCCTTGTCAAAAGAGCAATGGAATGCGACAACAGCTGGGGTAAATCGGCAAAAGATTATATGAGGCTTTATAGAGAGATTATTAAATATTAATTGAGAATTGAGAATTGAGAATGGAGAATGGAGAATTAAGGTTCACGCCTTCGGCGTGGTTTGATTATAACTTCCGCAGATTTCAATGCAACATTAAAAGGGTGTCGTTTCGGCGCCCTTTTGTTTTTCTTAAATTCAATTTATCTCGTAGGGCAAGGGCTCTGCTCTTGCCTTTGGGTTTGTGGAAACCTTGCGGGCAAACACATAGGTTTGCCCCTACGTCATAAATGGGAACTTTGTGTAAATCTCACGGGCGACCCGTCCCGTGCACCAAAATTAAAAATTTATGTCGTAGGGGCGGTCATCGGCCGCCCGAAATTTACCACAATTTTAAATTAACGCTGTAGGGCAAGGGCT
>CAYJIA010000083.1:0-6569 GCA_964370115.1 uncultured Eubacteriales bacterium | reverse complement strand
TCATTTGTGCCATTTTCCAAGTTGTAGGGTTGCTATCTTGTCCATAAACAGAAATGTTTCCGATATTGCCACCATGATTTTCAATGAATTTTGCCGATTGAACGAACATACCACCACTACCACAAGCAGGGTCATAAACTCTACCATTGTAAGGTTGTAGCACTTCAACTAAAGTCTTAACAACACAAGCAGGCGTATAGAATTCGCCTGCGTTTTTACCCTCTTGTGATGCAAAGTTAGATAGGCAATATTCATAAGCACGACCTAAAATATCTTTACTGTTGCCATGCTCTATCATTTTAATATTTGTAAAAAGGTCTACAACTTCACCTAATCGTCTTTTATCAAGTTCGGGTCTTGCAAAGTTTTTCGGCAAAATATCTTTAAGTCTTTTATTTTCTTTTTCAATAGCTCTCATAGCTTCATCGATAACTGTACCAATTTCAGCTGTATGAGCGGAACTCGCAATTACCGACCAACGAGATGTGTTGGGAACAAAGAATATACCCTCTGATGTATATTCATCCATATCTTCCTCGAAACCATCGCCCTCAGCTACAAGTTCGTTATATTTTGCTTCAAATCTGTCTGATATGTATTTTAAAAATATAAGTCCTAGTATAACTGATTTATATTCCGAAGCATCTAAGTTACCACGCAAAGCATCGGCTGCTTCCCAAAGTTGTTTTTCAAAGCCTATGCTTGATGAATTGATTTCTGCCATTTTTTATTCCTCCTATAAATTAGTATAACATTCTAGAGTAATTATACACTTTTTCATTGTATAGTTCAATGAAATTCTACGATTTTACTTACAAAATAACAAAAAACGATACTGCAATTAAGCAGTATGATTTCAAATATTCTTATTATAAATCTCCTACAGCAGTTTCTGTGTTAACTGCCAAACATGTAGTGCATAATTAATGAATAGCTGGGTTTCTAAGTGCTTTCATTTTCGATCAATACAAATTGTTACTACTTGCAAATGTACAAGATGAAAATAAATAAAAAGAAGAAAAAGAAGAAAAAGAAGAAAAAGAAGAAAAAGAAGAAAAAATAAGAAATATATCTATTGACAAATGCAATTAATTAGTGTATACTGCGGTTATCATATAAGAAAAATAAAGATATATTAAAAATTAAAAGGAGATCTTATTAATGAAAAAAGCATGGTTGCTACGACCTTATCCACACAATACTGATATTTGTAGGATTGATGAGTTTAGAAAAGAAAATATTATTGCAATTGGTTGGTGGGAATTAAATGATTTAACTGGAAAAACAAGAGAGGAAATAAAGTCATTATTAGAACAAAAACCGTATGGGCTAAAAAGTGTTAAGCTTGGACATAGTTATGCTACGGTTGATATATTTGTCAATGGAATACAAAAGGATGACCTCGTTTTGTGCCCTAATGGTGGTGATATATATCTTGGAATGGTTGTAGGGGAATATAGATATGATTCTATTTATGCTAATGATAAATATGGATACCCTCATTGCAGAGAGGTGAAATGGTTAAAACATATTTCTCGTGAAGAACTATCGAAACAGTTAAGAAGGTCATTAAAAGTTCATAGAACAACTGCTGATTTATCGAAACATTATCAAGAAATATATGCTTTAGCCAACGATGAAACATGGGACAATGAGGATAATACAATAGATTTGATATACCCATTAAGACCCGATTTTAATATAACCTTAACAATCCCGAAAGATATGAGTAAAATCGAAGCTGAAAGGCTCAGCTTATATTTTTCAACATTATTTTTTAAAAGTGAGGAATAGTAAATGAGTAAAGAAAATGAGATTATGAATTTTTTGCACGAAAAAGTTTTTGATCCGGTTTTAACTTCTAGGGTTGCTTCAAAGGAGTTGAAAAGTGGGGTAAACCTAACTATTGCAAGAATGAAAAATAGAGACGCACCGGGTATGGTATCTTA
The DNA here is from genome assembly GCA_964370115.1 of uncultured Eubacteriales bacterium. GTDB lineage: Bacteria > Bacillota > Clostridia > Oscillospirales > Acutalibacteraceae > SIG603. Next base: position 4,620 of record CAYJIA010000083.1, on the reverse strand, counting down.
TTTTTGGCAAGCAGTAATCGGAACAGAGCGTAGCATTGGTTTTTCAGCTAGAATGAAAGCAGAAGGTTTTGATAGATTCGAAGAAGTACTGGAAGAATTTAGGGTTAAATTTGGAAATGACTTTCTGAACAGGTAAAAATGTAGCGGCAATAATTTTCAATATTTGCAACTGCACAAACATGATCTGTTGATTTAGCAAAAAGATTTGGTGTTCCATCATCTGAAATCCTTGATACAGGCGAAAAATTGCGGCATATTTTTTAGGCTAACAATAACAAAAACCACACTAAAGTATAAGTTGCTTGTGTATAATTAGACTGCCCACTATGTTCACAATATAAAACCAATACTCAAAAAAGTAAACACTTCCCAACCCACCCTGTGGTGGCACTATTCAGTGCCACCATTTTTCTTTTTTTCGTTTTCCTATTGATTTCTGGTGAAAAATGGGTATAATAACGCTATCGGTAACAATCGTTTCGGATAGATATGGAGGCTGTGTTATGAGATCTAAAAGTGTGGATCTGAAAAATCGGATATATGACTTTGTAAATGATTGGAAAAGAGAATATGGTAGGTCGCCGTCACTGAAAATCATTGCTGATGAGATGTGTGTTAGTCGAACGACCATTTATAGGTATCTTGTTGAGATGAATGAGGAAGGGCGTGGGCTTACCTATGATGGTGAGACAATTGAAACCCGCGAGCTCAATTCCAGGAATACTTACTTATCTGCCGCAATGGTAGTCGGTAGCATTCCTTGTGGAGAGGCTACTCATGAATCTGAATTTGTAGAAGATTATATTAACATTCCAGCTAATCTGTTTGGCAAAGGCGAATTTTATATTCTGCGTGCTAGAGGTGACTCTATGGTTGATGCTGGAATTGATGAGGGCGACATGATTGTTATTCGCAAGCAGCAGACTGCGAGCGAAGGCGATATTGTTGTTGCATTAGATGATGAAAATCAAAATACATTAAAACGTTTAGGCGGATTTGATGATGAAGGATATGTGATCCTTGAATACATGAATCAGGCGGTCTACCCTGATAAGGTCATTCTAGTAAAAGAGCTTATTGTTCAAGGAGTGGCGGAGCATGTGATTAAAAGTTTATAAGGAGGAAGCGCTATTGGAAAAGAAACCCGTAGATGTAGAATGCGAAAGGACATCGACTGGAATGCTGATACCAAAGACGATTATCTGGGATGATGGTCGAAAATTTACGATTTCGCGTGTTATATACTACAGCGCCTCCCCGACTGGTGAATATGAAGGAATTCGCTACACGATAATGATCGGTAGTGCGGAAAAATATATTTATCTAGTCAATCACATGTGGTATGTGATTGCTATGTCAGGAGGTGGAAGCAGTGAAGAAATTCACTACTTATAGCGAGATTGAAAATCTCTGTGAGGCTATGATTAAGGATTTTATGAAAAGAAAGAGATGTCATAGCTCTAGATGTGTTGACATAGAAGCTTTTGTCACGGATTATCTAGGAATAACAATTCATTACGAATCGTTTGCGGAGCCAGATCCCGGGCGCATCGGATTTTTATCTGATGGCAATCGTCCAATTTGGATAAGGAAAAATGGAAAACCAAGGCAGGTGGTTTTTCCAGATCGCACAGCAGTAATAGAAAAATCCCTGCAACAACCCGAGCAAATAGCAAGAAAAAGATTTACCATTGCTCATGAAGGTGCTCACTTCATTTTAAATCAGCATGTTCCGCTGCAAGCCCCATCGGCGTTTCATAGCGACTTTGATGGTAAAATTATCTACTCAGCAGATATGCTTCGCGAAATGATGTCAATTAATGAAGCGTTCGCAAACCGTGCGGCGGCGTGCTGCTTAATGCCGTTATTTTTAGTAAAGCACAACTTGAAAAAATATAACAAGGGCAAAAAAATATCTGTTTATGAGGATTACGTACTTGCCCAAAATGAAAAGCTGATTATTCAAAAGATGGCAGATGCCATGGGTGTGAACTACTCTCCCTTATTTAGCAGATTAAGGGAACTCAACCTGTTTGAAATAAGACCCATTGAAGAATATTTAGAATCAAAGTTCTATCACGGAGGCGTATGCATATGAATACTGCCCTTGTAGAGCGCTACAACAGGCCTAGCCAAGAAGTGATAGATAAACTTGAACAATCCCGTGCTGGTGCAGAACAACTCGCCAGACGTGAAATAAAATGCCCTAGCTGCGGCTTTTACCTTCTAGATGTGTACGGCAGAGATCATCACTACACAAGGGTAAAGTGCCGCAAATGCAAATTCAATGAAGTAATAGACACAGCTTTATTCCGTACTGTTAAACAGTCAAGGTATAATAGATACAATTCGTTTAGGCGGAATCGAGCTATCAGGTAAAATTAAATAAAATCGACTTTTAATCGCGCAAGCGGAGCAGGACCCGAAAGGGCTGAAAAACTACCAAGCACCGTACGAAGCCGAATGAGATTTTAGGCATATTCATGCCTTTAGTCCATTCGATTTCTACGGTGCTTTTTTGCGCGTTATTTGCTTTGTACTTGTGTTAGGAGTTCTTTCCCCAATTGCGTGGGAAGGGACCCTTATGTTTTATTCCTGGCTTTGTTATATAGCTAAATATCCGTAATCTCAAAATTTTGACCATTCACAAATCAAAATTTTAAGGAGATTACAAATAATGAAAACTTACTTAGTAAAGAAAAATATTAATATACCCGATTTAAACGACAATTGGATCATCATGACGGGCTATGAATTTGCCCGTTTTATGGAAACAGAAGATGGCAAGCGTAGAAAGCGTAACTTCGCTAGACTTCCGCAGTGCGACTGTACGGAAGATGTAGTAGTGATTGAGTGCAGTGAAGCAAAGGCAAAAGCTCTTGAAAGCGCTAGGCTTTGTGCGCACTATCGTAAGAATCTAAACTCAGACTTCAAAACTATTTCTTATGACTGCCCCGTGCCTATAAAGGGCGGCTATTGTGGTGACGACATAATGGGAGACGCTTCTGTTAATGTAGAGGATATAGTGCTTAAAAGCCTTCAGATAGAAGCACTGCACGATGCACTTGACCTACTAGACGACAAAGGAAAAGAGCTAGTAACACTAATGTTTTTAAGCACTAATCCATTGACCGAAAAGGAATATGCGAAAACGGTGGGCATTTGTCAGTCATCAGCACATGAAAGGAAAGTGCGTGTATTAAATAAACTTAGAAAAATCTTAGAAAATTTCGGTTTTGAAGCCGTTATTTTCTCTTGATTTTTTACAACTATAGATAGAGGTAGTATATATGAAAAAGAGTGAACTTAAAGAGCTATATCAAATGATGTTTCCGGATTATCCCGATATTATAAATATAACTCAGCTACAAACTATGCTGAGTATCAGTCGACATGTAGCTTACGATCTTATTAATGACGGGTACATCAAAGCAATAAAAGTTGCAAATGCATTTAAAATTCCCAAGGTCAATGTCATTGAATTTGTAATGGATTCAAAGAAAAATTCGAACTGAGTGCGTTTTTTGCAAATCGCACATTTGCGGTCTACTCATCGATGTAGTAAACTATATGTATCGGTGAGTAGCTGCCTGTGTACTAAAATTATAAATTATTGGAGGTAATATAAATGGTATCAGGAATGCTAACAATTAAGAAAGGAAATTATTATGTTGTATTAAGTTGGGTAGACTTAAACGGCAAACGCCAAAGAAAATGGATTTCCACCGGACTTCCTCAAAAAGGCAATAAGAGAAAAGCGGAAGCTGCACTGGCCAAGCTGCGCAGCAGTTTTGAGCCACCTACTGTGGTACAGGAGCTAAGCTCAGACATGCCCTTTTGTGACTATTTAGAGCAGTGGCTAGACATTGTGAAGGTCCGTGTCAAAATCGCTACATTTGGCTCTTATCAAGGTATGGTTAAAGGTGTTATTGGCCCATATTTTAAGAAAAAGGGATATAGTTTGCGTGAGCTTGAAGCTAGACATATTCAGCAATTTTATACTGAAAAGCTGAAAACAGTAAAACCAAATTCAGTAATTCACTATCACGCAGTCATATATCAGGCATTAAAATATGCAATGAAAACGGATATGGTTTCGCAAAACGTGGCAATGAAGGTAGATAGGCCAAGAAAAAACTCCTACCAGCCAACATTTATCGGTGCAGAAGAAATGCAAAAGCTTTTTGAAGCGCTAAAGGGCACAAGGTTAGAACTTCCTGTTTTAGTGGCGTCGTTCTATGGACTGCGCCGTGGCGAGGTAATTGGGCTTAAGTGGGATGCCATAGATTTTAAGCGTGGCACACTTACAGTCAAGCGCACAGTTACACAGGCAATGATTGATGGAAAAAATCAGCTAATAGAGCAGGACTCTGCAAAAACTAAATCTAGTCTGCGCACACTCCCTTTGATAGGTATATTTAAGGAATATTTTCTGCAAGTAAAGGAGGCGCAAGAAGTAAACAAGAGGGTATGTGGCAACTGCTACAACTACGATTTTGATGGTTATGTTTTTGTAAATGAGCTTGGAGAAATTATGAAGCCAGATTATTTAACAAGCCATTTCCCTGAGCAAATTAAAAAACATGGGCTAAAGAAAATGCGATTTCATGATCTTCGCCA
>CAYJIA010000082.1:0-6572 GCA_964370115.1 uncultured Eubacteriales bacterium | reverse complement strand
TTTTATTTTTTCCTCTTTTTCTCTTCACTGCTTTTCCCTTAAGTTCGTGGCATTGTCCTATGTGATCGCCCGAAATCTTGGTTTTACCATTAATTTCGGGCGAACACATAGGTTCGCCCCTACGAATTTTATGCATTATTACAGTTTTGTCGCAGCCCCATTTTTTGTTAGTATTTATTTTTTAGTTCAGTGCAAAGCTAAGCCCTATCAAAAGTTGCGCTGGTATATATGTAGACATGACGATAAAGTCACCTAAGCTATTCTTTTCCACAAACATTCCTCTTGCTAAGACATAGTCCGAAACAAAGAAAAGCGCACTGCCCATTGCGAGCAAAATTGAATTCATTGTGACTGCTTGAGACAAAATATTTATCGACAGAAAATTTATACCTGCAAGACATAACAAATAAGCAACCAAGGCAATATTCATATCACGCGGTGCATGTTTTTTTAATGATTTATACACAAACACCACAAGTACCAAGATTAAAACAGCGACAGGTATTGCTATAAACATATCAGGAAAACTGAGTTCGCCTGCCATTACAATCATATACAACACATGACCGATTAGAAAAGAGCTAAGCCCAAACAAAAACATATGTTTTTTATCAGAGAGTAAAAATATATCTCCAAGCCACCCGAACACTAGCCCTATGTATATAATGATATTCATATTTGGATTAATCAAATAGCACAGCAGTATTACAAGCGGAATTAAAAAGACTTTCGCTATGCCTGCTAATTTTTGTTTATCGAAAAGCAAGGAAAACACATTCGTTATTGATAAAATAAGTAATACTGCCCCGACAAAAATAATTGACATATCCATAAAAATCCCCTACCCTAACTTAAATTTTCTTAAAACTAAGTTAATTATAAGCTTTTTTTATAGATATATCAATATGTTTCCGAGAAAATAACTAATAATTTCTAAACTTTGTTTATATATTTAGATTATTTTAGATAAAAACTCTTTTAATCTTTCATTTTGTGGATTATTAAAGAAGTCTTCAGGATTATTTTCTTCCTTAATGACACCCTCGTCCATAAACATAACCCTAGTTCCTACTTCTTTAGCAAAACCCATTTCGTGGGTTACAACTACCATGGTCATTCCGTCTTCTGCAAGGTCTTTCATAAGCTCTAATACTTCGCCTACCATCTCAGGGTCAAGTGCTGAAGTAGGCTCATCAAAAAGCATAACATCTGGATTCATGGCAAGTGCCCTTACTATCGCTATCCTTTGTTTTTGCCCACCAGAAATCATTGATGGATACGACTCAGCTTTCTCGCTTAAACCTATTCTCTCAAGCAGTTTTCTTGCATTTTCTTCTGCCTCTTCCTTTGTTTGTAGTTTAAGTTTTATTGGTGCCAAGGTAATATTTTGCAGTATGGTTAAATGTGGAAATAAATTAAAGTGCTGAAACACCATCCCCATTTTTTGACGTGTTCTATCTATATTGTTTTTCTTGTCTGTTATATTAATACCTTCAAACCAAATTTCGCCCCCGGTAGGAACTTCAAGCAAGTTCAAACAGCGCAAAAAAGTACTTTTACCAGAACCAGAAGGTCCAACTACTACTACTTTTTCGCCTTTATTTATGACTGTAGAGATGTCGTTGAGCACGCTGTTTTCCCCAAATGATTTTCTTAAATTTTTAACCTCTATCACTTTTCGCAAATCTCCTTTCAAGCCTTGATGTAAGCGCCGAAATACCTAAAACTAAAATCAAATACACAAGTGCTGTACCAAAAAGTGGGAAAAACGCCTGTGCTGTTCTTGAGCGAACCAAATCTCCTGCCTTGGTAACATCGATAAGTGGTATAAGGCCTACAACCGAAGTTTCTTTTAGAATTGCAATAAATTCATTACATAGCGCTGGCAGTATATTCTTTATCGCCTGTGGCAGTATTATAAGCCTCATTGTAGCAGCCCTTGATAACCCCAGCGAGCGCCCTGCCTCTGTTTGTCCCTTGTCAATAGACATGATACCAGCCCTTATAATCTCTGAAACATACGCACCCGAGTTTAGACCAAATGCGATAATCGCCACCACCATGCTAGACTCTACCATCACAAGTACGACATAATAGATGATCAAAAGTTGTACAAGTACAGGTGTACCTCTTATTATTGTTATATAAAATTTAAGAAAAAGCTCCAATGTTTTTAATTTTCCTGTTTGGGCATGATGAACCCTCGTGATGGCAACCGCCACACCTATGCTTACACCGACCAATGTAGCAAAAAGTGTCAGCATAATTGTATTGCCTATACCCTCAAGATATAGTAAATATCTTTTGTCGTCAATAAACGCTATTGTAAAATCATTTACAATTCCATTCCAAAATTCTATTAGAAATTCCACTTAATATCCTCCTATATTAAATTTTCAGAGAGCATCTCACAATACTTTCGTAATGCAAAATACTCTCTGTTTCTTTAAAATTAGTTTGCTGTTTCGTTTGAGTGCTCTACTATCCACGCTTCAATTGAACCGTCTGCATTAAGCTCTTCAATAACTTTATTAACAACTTCTAAAAGCTCTGGATTATCTTTAGATACTGCAACCGCATATTGTTCTGTAGTATTGCTACCGTCTGCATAAACAAGCTCTATTGTTTTTAGTCCTTCGTTTACTGAAACAATATTCTCAGCTGGTAGTTTATCAATAACTATAGCATCTATGTCGCCTCTATCAAGGCTAAGCGCTGCATCTGGTCCAGTTCTAAATGTAAGTAACTCTGCACCTGTGTCTTGTAGCACGCCTACAACAGCATTTCCTTCGTCGTCTTCTGAACCATTGATTTCATCATATACAATGAAGTCGCCTGTTGTTCCTTTTTGAACGCCGATTTTCATTCCTGCTAAATCTTCAATGCTTGTAAGCTCAACGTCTTCTTTAACAATTATATACTGAACTGATGTAGTATATGGAGTAGAAAAGTCTACTATTTCTTTTCTGTCTTCAGTAACTGTCATGCCAGCAATACCTAAATCTGCTTTTCCGTTTTGTAGGGCTAGTGTAATGCTGTCAAAATCCACGTTTTCAATTACAAGCTCAACACCAATTTCCTCTGCAATAGCTTTAGCAATCTCAACGTCTACACCTGCAACTTCACTTCCGTTTGTCACATACTCAAATGGTGGGAATGCCGCATTTGTGTGCATTACAATCTTTCCGCTTTCTTTAATCGCCTCAAGTGAGTTTTCCTCTCCCCCACATGCTGTAAAAGCTGCAAACTATCATAACTATAGATAGCATTAACGCAATAATTCTTTTCATTCTAACTCTCTCCTTAAATATGTATTAAATTTACAATGTATAATTTACCACAAAACAAAAAATTAATCAAGTTTTTTATGCATAAAATTATACTTTAATCATTTTTTAGGTATAAATATTCACCTCAAAAGAAAAACAACACTTATTTTTGTAGGATTTTATAAAACAAAACATCACACATCGCAATTATCCTATTTCCGCAAAATAAATCTCAGCCCTATCCTGCATAGCTTTTGCACATTCCTCAGCAGTCATTAAGCCATTATAAAAATCTGTTTTTGTCGCCCGCAAGCTTAAGTGTAGTTCTGTCATTGGGAAAACTCTAGCTATTTCAAGCTCCAGTGCCAAGTTTACTGCGTTTAGATACTGCTCAATTTCTTCATCGCTATAAGCTGTGGCATTTAGTTGTTTTTCAAAATTGTTTTTATTGATTGGAATATAGCTAAAGAATCTGTCGCCCTCCCACTTGCCGAGTTCAGTAACGTTAAGTGAGACGGTCTCGTTTTCATATATGCAGTATTTGATAAACGCCCAAGCAAGTTCAGGATTTTTTGCCGACTTTGGTATTGAGCCCAAGTGACCGCCGTAAACAATCAATTCACCCGATGATGCCGTGACTGGTACTGCCTTTGTCACGTTTTCTATATCGCCGATTATTTTGGTCAAATTTCTGTTGTCCGATGTTATTCCGTCTGTAAAATAATTGTTTTCACTAAAAATTTTATCCTCGGTGGCGGTTATAAAAAAGCCGAACTCCATTGGTGCCTCATAATCACGACTGGTATTCAGATAATTAATATACTGCTCGCTTTCAAAATTTATTTGCATTTCATCCGAATTAAAACAAGCCGTTTCTTCCTCTACTGACAATAAATCTTTTCCGTTATAAGGCTCTCTTAAAATATATTTAAGGCTAGGAAAATCTCCATTTTCTACCGCTTTATTGAAATTCCCGTAAATAAAATTATAGTCGACACCATGAACTTCGTCCATGTCAATCTCAAGGCTGTCCATTATGTCTTCCCTAAATCTTGCAAACCTAAACATGAATGTCGTGGGAATAGCATAAAGTTTACCTTTAATTTCGTAACTTTCGACTACATTCATATAGTAGTCTTCTTTTTTAAAGCTTTCATCATTATCAATTAATTCGTTTATATCAACAAATAAATCACTGCCTGCAAATTCGCTGAGAAGGTCACTTTGTAAAAACACAAGGTCTGGAGTATCTCCTGAAAAAAGCCCTATTCTTAAATCGCTTAAATATTTATCAAGCGAAACTTGTGCGGTCTCTGACTCATCGTCGGCAGATGTGTCATTAAGCACAACTTTCACGTCGGGGTGAAGTTCTTTAAAGCCTTCGACCAGTGGATACCAGCCTGTATAGTCGTTTGCTGTATCGCTAACTGAAATTTCAAGCGTACCCGAAAGTTCTATCCCCTCGGGGTGTATTTCAATTTTTGCCGTGTCCGTGCCTGTACTGCAGGCGACGAGGCTTACTAATATTATACTAAGTATTATTGAGATAACTTTTCTCATGGTTTCTCCTTTTCGCAAAATTAGTGGTTAACTTGCGGTCGCTCACACAGGAGCGACCCTACAATCAAAAAATCTAAAAGATTTTCGCCACAACTTTTTCACTCTTCACTAAAAAATGCAAAGAGTTTTTTAAGATATCTCCGCAAGATAAATATCTACCCTATCCTGCATAGCCTTGGCACATTCTTCTGCTGTCAGTAAATTATTGAAATAATCATACACTGGTATATAAAGAGTACTGGTTAATTCAGAACAGGGAATTCCACCAATCATTGGAGTTTGTGTATATAAGTGTATATATGAAATTAATTCTTCTTTATACTCATCAGAATAGCCATTTAGAAATCTATTATAATATCTACTCATATTATTCGCATTTATTGGCGTTGATAAAGAAAATCTGTCTCCACCCCAATATCCAGAGGGAATTCCTCTATCTGTATATATTTGGATTTCTTCACTTTCGTAAATGCAATACTTAATAAACTCCCAAGCGAGTGCTGGATTTTTCGCATTTGCAGGTATACTTACTCCAGAATTTGTAGCAAGTATTTTTCCGTTAGAAGTTGATACAGGATATGCTTTTGTTATATTTTCATCTTCATGCATTAATGCGTAATGAGTAACGGGAGAAACGCTACAAGTTGCAGCAAAGAAGTCTGTCGCTTTGAATAACGCATCCTCTTCATCAGTAAATAATATTCCCTCCATACCTTGACTGGGCGCACTATGAGCCTTTGCAATCTCAAGGTACTCAATAAACTCTTTTGTTTCGAAGTTTGCTGTCATAGTTTCTCGGTCAAAACAAGCAGTCGCTTCTTGAAGAAGAAGGTACATTGTACCTTGTCCGTATTGTCCTATATATTTAAGCTCAGGTACGTCTCCGCTCGCTACAGCTTTATCATAAATTTCATAAAGCAATTTATAATCTACTGTTTCGATTGTATCTGGGTCTATTCCAGCCGCTTCTAAAACATCTATTCTAAGCCTTATAAACTCCATGTCTGCAAATTTTGTTGGCATACGATACAATCCTCCACCAAGCTCATTTGCTTCAAGTAAATTCACAAAATAATCCTCTTTAATAAAAGTCGGATCACTCTCCATAAATAAATTCAAATCCAATAAAAGTCCGCTAAATGCAAAGTTAGAGCTATAGTCAAACGCTTGATATAATAAATCAGGAGCCTCTCCCGCAAGCATTTCAACTTTTAGTTGCTCATTATACTGCATTCTTGCCTCATATTCTTCTCCTGCACTTTCGTCAATTTGAATACTCACATTAGGATGCAAGTCCATAAATCCATCGGCAAGCGCAAATAAACCCGAACCATCTATCTTCGGCATGTCCGTAGAAATAACCAAAGTTCCTGAAAGCTCACTCCCCTCGGGGAGTATTTCAATTTTTGCTGTTTCCGTGCCTGTACTGCAGGCGACGAGGCTTACTAATATTATACTAAGTATTATTGAGATAACTTTTCTCATAGTTTTCTCCTTTTTTCAAAATTAGTGGTTAACTTGCGGTCGCTCACACAGGAGCGACCCTACAATTAAAAAATCCGAAAGATTTTCGCCACAACTTTTTCATTCTTCACTAAAAAATGCAAAGAGTTTTTTAAGATATCTCTGCAAGATAAATATCAACTCTATCCTGCATAGCCTTGGCGCATTCTTCTGTTGTGAGAAGTCCATTATAATAGTCTTTTATTATTTGACTTGTCGCAATGGATAGTGGCATAAAAA
>CAYJIA010000081.1:0-6820 GCA_964370115.1 uncultured Eubacteriales bacterium | reverse complement strand
CTTTTTTATTTATTTTTTAGTAGAAGTTATGTTTTTATTTTTTAAGTTGTTCTGTAAAAGCAATTGTTTAAATTGTAGCACATAGCTTATCTGTAAAGTTTAGCAAGTTTGTAAATCACACTCAAAGTTTTAGTGCATAACACACTAAAAAATATATGGTTATTAGTGCATTATGTGGGATAAACCGAAAACGAATTTCTCCCTTGATTGTGATAGCACAAAATGATATAGTATGTCCATAGCAAAAAAGAGCGAACAATGAGGTTCAAATAGAACCCGTTGAACGCTCTTTTTTTCATTTAAGAGAGAGGAAATGATAATTATGAAAAAGATTTGGAAAAAAGCGGCAATGTTGCTATGTGCAGGAGCTATAATGGCGTCAAGCGTAGCTTGTCAAAGTGGAGATTCGGCGGATACAATAAAAATAGGAGTGCTGCTTAGCACGACAGGTGGGTTCTCAATTTCAGAAACTCCGATGAAAAATGCGGCTGAAATGGCAATAAACGAAATAAATAGTGCAGGTGGAATTGATGGAACGCAAATTGAGCCTATTTACTTAGATTATGGTTCTGATCCATCGGTTGCAGCGGAAAAAGCTCAAGAACTTATTTTAAAAGAAGAAGTTGTTGCAATCGTTGGTACAAATTCCTCGTCTACAAGGTTGGCAGTCGAGCCGATAATCGAACAATACGATTCGCTCTTGGTTTACAATACTTTCTATGAAGGCGAAGAACCTTCCGATAATGTTCTTTATACTAATACCGTTCCAAGCCAACAAGTGGATGGATTTATTCCGTACATACTTGAAAATTTAGGCAAGAAAATATACTTTGTAGGTTCAGATTATGAATTTCCTAAAAATACTATTGAATATGCAAAAGCGCTTGTTGAATCATCAGGAGGAGAAATTGTAGGTGAGGATTACGCACCAAGCGGAAACACAGATTTCTCTTCTATTGTAAACAAGATTAAAGCGGCAGAGCCTGATGTTATTTTCTCTGCTGTAGCTGGAAATGACTCGGTTTATTTCTACACTGACTGTGGTCAATATGGAATTGATTTAGAGGAAACACCAATTTGCTCTGTTGCAACACACGAGGGAACTATTAAAGGAATTGGTGATGCGGCTATTGGGTCATACTCATGCTTCTCTTATTTTAACACAATAGATTCAAAAGAAAATGAAGAATTTGTTGCAGAATATGTGGAACTATTCGGAGATGATACAACCGTAAATAATGGTGCGGCTTCAACGTATAATGGAGTTTATTTATTGGCAGAAGCTATCGAAAAAGCAGGTTCAACACAAGCGGAAGATATAGTGGAGGCAGCAGCTAACATTGAACTTCAAACACCTGCTGGTACAATTAAAATGGATGCAGAAAATCATCATGCATGGCTAACTACATATATAGGACAGGTTAATGAAGATATAGAATTTGATATCATCTATAAATCTGATAGTTTAGTAGCGCCTGTTGTTGGATAAAAAAACGTAACAAAAAAATTAAAAAGTATAAACCGAACTCATTTCCACAAGGGGTGGGGTCGGTTTTTGCTTTTACTGACTTGTGTCGTGTTCGATATAGATGTAGGTGGATAGTTTGAGAAGTGGATAAATTTTATCGCTTTGTTACAACTGTTTATTTAAGAGGAGGTTTATTATTTATGGAGCTGTTTTTATCACAGTTGATAAATGGTTTGAGCGGTTCTGCCGAATTGTTTTTAGTGACTTTAGGTCTGGTTATAATTTTCGGTATGCTCGATGTAGTTAATATGGCTCACGGTGAATTTATTATGTTGGGCGCATACAGTACTGTTGTCTTTACTAATATATTATCGGTGCCATTTTTTATTTCAGTTATTTTAAGTTTTATTATTACGGCTTTTTTAGGCGCATTGCTAGAGCATTTTTTGATTCGTCGTTTTTACGGAAAAGTCGCAGAAACTTTACTTGCAACATTTGCCTTAACGTATATTTTTCCAGAAATTATCAAAGAGTTTTTTGGGCCTGAAAACCAAAAGATAGACCTTCCCATAAAAGGAAACTTTACTTTTGGAAATATCACAATCCCATTTTACGATATTTTCCTTATCATAATGGCTTTAGTGTTTTTAATTAGTACATTGTTGCTTTTATTCAAAACAAAATTTGGTATACAGCTTAGAGCAATAACACAAAATAGACAAATGTCCCAGTGTTTAGGATTAAACTCAGGTAGAATAGATAAATTAACGATGGCGTATGGCTGTGGTTTAGGCGGAATGGCAGGTGCACTACTTGCACCTGTAGTTAGTATTACTCCAACGATGGGAACCGAGTATGTTGTAGACAGCTTTTTAGTTGTAATTTTAGGTGGACTAGATTCTGTTGTCGGCTCATTGTTCGGATCGATAGTAATAGAAGAATCAACATCGGTAATGGCTAGTGCCATGAGTATGGTTAATGCCAAACTATTGATTTTTGTCATTATCATTATTTTAATCAGGTTTAAACCACAAGGTTTGTTTACGAAAAAGGATAAGAGATAAAATTATACTAATTAGAAAGGAGCTGTAAAGCATGGAGAAATTTAAGCAAAATGTTTCTTTTGAAAAAATATTAGCTGGAATTATGCTTTTGTTTTTGGCATTTGTCCCTGTGGCTACAGATTTATACACAACACAAATAATGGGTAAATTCATCACATACATAATGGTGGCGTTGGCACTAGATTTAATGTGGGGTTATGCTGGACTTATGAATTTAGGATTTGCTGTATTTTTTGGTATAGGAGGATATATAGTAGGTATTTCACTGGCAAGTAGCAATCAAATTCCAGCGTTTATGTTAGCAGGCGGACTAAGCAAGTTGCCTTGGTTTTTCAAACCGCTAGAAAATGAATTTGTTGCTGTTTTACTTGCGGTGATTGTGCCTGCACTAGTTGCACTCTTTTTGGGAGTTTTTATTTTTAAAAGTAAAGTCAAAGGTGTTTTCTTTAACCTGATAACGTTAGCTTTTGCAGCATTGTTTGAGCTGTTTATTAAAACGTATCAAACATATACAGGTGGCTCTTCAGGGATTAATGGAATATCGGACGGATTAAAAGACCTTACATTTTTTGGGTTGAAAGCAAGTATAATACATTGGTATTATATAGCTTTTGTAGTGTTGGTTTTAGTTTACTTTTTCTTTTTATGGCTAACTCAAAGTAGATTTGGAAAAGTGATTAAATCAGTTAGAGATAATGAAGACAGATTACAATTTCTAGGATATAACCCAGCAACGTTTAAGCTTGCAGTTTTTGCTATTGCAGGAGCGGTGGCTGGGCTGGCAGGGGCGCTATATATTCCAATGACATCGTTTATCTCTATAGATAAAGCAGGAATCACTTTCTCAACCACATTACTGGTTTGCTTGGCAGTTGGGGGAAGAGGCAACCTTACTGGCGCTATGTTCGGAACTCTTTTTATCAACTTATTCCAAAGTAATTTATCAAGCCTTTTGGGTGATATTTGGACAATCGTTATTGGCGTGATAATGCTGGTAGTTGTGCTAGTTCTACCAAAGGGAATAGTGGGTACAATAGTGGAGTTTATTTACAACAAAAAAGCCGAGAAAAAGAGAAATTCTATTTCTGGTGAAATAAAGGAGACGTAGTTATGGCATTGCTTGAACTTAAAAATTTAACTGTAGAATTTAGTGGTTTCAGAGCTGTAAACGAGGTTAATCTCTCTGTTGAAAAAGGTGAACTTAGGGTCATAATAGGTCCTAATGGTGCCGGAAAAACAACTGTTATTGATATGATAACAGGAAAAACAAAGCCAACGTACGGCAGTGTTCTTCTTGATGGTGAAAACATAGCAGGAAAGGATACCTATAAAATATCAAGTAAATATAAAATTGGACGAAAATTTCAAGGGCCTAACGTCTTTGACTACATGAGTGTTTACGAAAATATAGAGGTTGCGCTTTCTGGGTATTCGTCGTTATTAAAAACATTTTTATATAGGAAATCAAAAGAGACCAAGGAAGAGATTATATCTATTTTAAAGCAAATAAATTTGTACGAGGAAAAAGATATTTTTCCAACTTATTTATCACATGGACAAAGACAATGGTTAGAGATAGGAATGGTTCTGGCGCAAAAGCCAGAAATAATTACATTAGATGAACCAACAGCTGGAATGACAGCAGAAGAGACGTATAAAACCGGTGAGCTTATTAAAACCATAATGAAGGGGAAGACGGTAATTGTAATTGAGCACGACATTGATTTTGTAAAGCAAATTGCTGAGAAAATTACAGTTTTAAGCCAAGGAGAAATTTTAGCTGAGGGTACTTATGATGAAATTACAACAAATCCTGAGGTAATACAAGTATATTTAAAGACTGACGAGGGGTGATTTAGATGCTGAAAATTGAAAATGTAGCAGTTAACTATGGGAAAAGCAAAGTTGTAATCGATACCTCATTTGAGGTTCAAGGTTCAGATAGATTGGTAATACTGGGGAGAAATGGAGTTGGAAAAACTACATTGTTAAAAGGTATTGTCGGTGTTTTGCCGTGTTATAACGGGAAGATAGTACTTGATGGTAAAGAGATAACAAAGAAAAAAGCTTTTGAGAGAAACAGAAGTGGCATTGCATATGTACCACAAGGCAGAGAGATTATCCCACAACTTACAGTCAAGGAAAATCTTGAAATAGGTTCATTGGCACATAAAATAAATTTCAATCAAAAAATCGAAGAGATATTTGAATTTTTTCCTGTTTTAGAACAGCATATGAAGCGAAAAGGTGGCGTGTTGTCAGGTGGACAACAACAGCAACTTGCAATAGCAAGGGCGCTAATGAGTGAGCCTAAAATTCTGATATTTGATGAGCCGACTGAAGGTGTTCAACCCAATATAGTTTCAGAAATTGCTGATATTTTGCTTAAATATCACAGCGAAAAAAAAGTCCCTATTATTCTTGTGGAGCAAAATATAAAATTTGCCAAAAAAACTGGAAATAAATTTTTGATAATGCAAAAAGGTCAAATTGTAAAAAAGGGTGAAATTAGTGAGCTGACAGATGAAGTTAGTACAAAATACTTAAGTGTATAGTTTATTAAATCATAAGGCTAAGTGTAGCACAGTTGAGATTCAAATATTTTGGAAAGGTATGAGAATATATATGGAAAATTATGTTATAACAATAGCAAGAGGATTTGGCAGTGGCGGAAAAGAAATAGGGTCAAAACTTGCCCAAAGATTGAATATACCTTGCTATGAAAGCCAGATTTTAACATTGGCTTCTGAACAAAGCGGTTTGGCTGAAAGGCTTTTTAGAAAAGTGGATGAAAAACTTCAAAAACATCACTTTATTAATAAGCTATCTAAGATGAAATATAATTACAAGATTGAACCACAAGATAAAAAGTTCGATTCAGACGTGAATTTGTTTAATATTCAAGCGAAAATAATAACAGAACTTTCAGAAAACCAGTCTTGCGTAATCATAGGGAAATGTGCAGATTATATACTAAAAAACACTGATAATACCGCTAGTTTTTACATAGAGGCGCCACGTTCAGCTTGCTTGAAATCCATAACCGAGAAAATGGGAATTTCTGAAAAAGAGGCAAATAAATTGATAACTAAAACAGATAAGTATAGGGCGGATTATTATGCGTACTATACTGGTGGGAATTACTGGACTAATCCTGTAAATTATGATATGACTATCAACAGCTTTAGAGTAGGTAGAGAAAAAACAGTCGATTTGCTTGAAATGTATATTAAGCTTAAATTCAATTTGTAATGTTTTAAGCTAACGGATTAAATCAAACCTAACATGATCTCGAAATTGGTCATGACAAAAGTCGCACTTCATATTTTATGTGGTGCGACTTTTTGTACCTGCATTTAAGTTGCGCCGGATAAAATAAAAAAGAACCAGATATTATTTTAAGAACGGCACATGCTTTACCCGATGAAGTAATGGATATGTTTAAAGAAGAATTTGAAGCAGACGATATATGGAGTGATTTTGATTACGAATAAAGGTTTAGAAGTGTTGGAGGAAATAATATATGGTGTGGTAGCTTATGAAAGTGAGTGAATTTAAAATCGTAGGGGCGGACTCAATATCCGCCCGTGGTTTTTTCTGCAAATTTAGGGCGATATTCCATTGACATTTACGCTTTTGTGCAGTAAAATATAAACTATGTATATTATAGTGAAATTTGGAGGGTTAATATGAAAAATAAAGGGAAAATTTTAGGGGCATTTATATCTTTTTTAATGGTAATGATAATAATGCCAATCACAACACAGGTGTCGGCGGAGACGGTTCTTGCACAAGTAGGCGAATTTCTGGTTACTGGTGATGGTAGCAACTATAGGTTTGATGAAACAAACCGCATACTCACTATCACAGGCGGTGGCGACCTAACCATTGCTAATACAGACCCAAACACTGCTACAACAGACAAAATTGTAGTGCAAAGTGGCACAACAGCAACCATCACCCTAAACGGTGTAAATATCGATGTATCGGAAACAGATTATGCCTGTGCATTTGATATACAAGACACAGCCACAGCAAACATAACCCTAGCCGACGGAAGTGTAAATACGCTTAAAAGTGGTTATGAAAAAGCAGGCTTACAGGTAAAAGATGGTGCAAGTGTAAACATTGGTGGTACTGGCTCACTTACCGCAACAGGCGGAGGTGGCGGAGCAGGCATAGGCGGTGGCACTACTGGCGACGGTGGAACTATCACCATAAGTGACACAGCGAATGTAACTGCAACAGGTAAAAATGGCGGAGCAGGCATAGGCGGTGGCGATAGTGG
>CAYJIA010000080.1:0-6829 GCA_964370115.1 uncultured Eubacteriales bacterium | reverse complement strand
TGGTGTTGGTATTACTTCTAGTACTGCTGTTAAGTTTGTTTCAGCTGTAACATTTAAAGTAGTAAGATCTACCGTCACACCGTTTGCGTCAGTCCAACCTGTTATGTTTGCGCCATCTTGTGTTGTTGGCACTCCTGCAAGTTGTTCTGCTGTTAGTGTTCCTGTCGCGTCCACTGTGTAAAGTGAAGTTCCTTGGTAAAGGAAATCTACTTTATATGTAGTAGGTGCTTGAGGTTCTGGCTCTGGTATCACTATACCGTTTACACTGTGAGTAAAGCTTTGTGATAAAGCTGTTCCCTGTGAATCAGTGTAAGAAACCGTAAACGAATAGTCAGCATTGGCAGTTACATTATATGTAGCTGTCGCGCTTGGTACTACCGCTCCGTCAGGCGTTGTAATGCCTGTCAAGGTTGCCGTACTTCCCTCTGGAACACTTGCAGTAATTGTGACATCGTTTGCTGTACTGTCTGCATTGTATGCATCTGTAAAGCTTGCTGCCACTACAGCGTTTTCAGTGCCAGTTGCTGTTGCGCTTGCGAATATTGGTAAGAAGTTTTGTGTCATCATTGCAATAATCAAAGTCCATACAACTGCTACTTTTACGAAAACGTGTTTTTTACTGGTTTGTGTCATTGTGTATTCCTCCTTTTGTAATATATATATAATAAAAATGTAGGATTTTCCTCATTTTATTACCAAAATTATTTTCTCTACCATATTTAGGATACATCCACCTTGAAAAAGGTTCGCTAAAATTCTATAATGAGATTAAATTTTCCTACTAAATTACTAATTTTAATCTTAGTTTTTAATCTATTGTCTTAATCTTATTTACTTTTTTCACAATTAAACAGCGCAAAAACGTCAATATATCCTAAAATATTAGTAACCATATTTTACTATATTTTAAAAGAATTATAATTGCAAATTAGAATTATAACTTTAAATTCTTTGATTTTTTGAAGCATAATTAATAGTTTTTACTTATAATTACTTTAAATTTTGTTATCAATGCATTTGCAAGGCAAATTGTGACCAATTCTCATTTTGTGGATATGTTTTAAGAACAAAAACGAGCTGAAACTCAGCTCGTTTAATATAATATGCACTTTATTTATTTCTAGAAGTCTTTGCTTTTTTCATATCTTCAAGTATTTTGCCATACTCCCCAAAAATTTTATTATACAAATCCTCAACAGGTCTCGACACTACATCAAGTGCTTCTTGCAACTCCTTATTATTGTCCGCAATAATTTTAACTATTTCCATGTCTATTTGATTTTTCTGCGCCATATCTTCTAATATAGAAATAGCCTTCTCCCAGTCGTACTCACCTTTATAACTGCGTTTGCTAATTAAAGCACTAGTGATATCCGCTATCGCTACAATTCTCATTTCAGTGCTAAGGTCTTCTGCACTTAGGCCTTTTGGGTAACCACTTCCGTCAAGTTTTTCATGATGATTTACGGCATAATCAATTATATCCTTATCAAATAACCCTTCTAATATTTCTTCTGTATACGAAGAGTGTGTTCGCATAATTGTCATTTTATCCGCATCCAATCTACCTTTAAACTCTAAGATTGATTCAGGAATAGCAATTTTTCCAATATCGTGCAAAAGCGCGCCATAGTAGAGTTTTTCCAGTGTCTCTTCACACAAGTTCAATTTTTGCCCTAAAAACACACTTATTGTAGTGGTATTTACCGAATGAAGCATAGTAACAGGACTTTTAAACTCCATCGAATATATTATCATTTTCAAATATTCTACTAAATCCGCTTCTGTCAGATCCAAAGACTCCACCATATTATCAGACCACAGTTTTGAATCTGCCGAAAAACTGTCTTCTGCTATTTTCCCACTGTCAATTGCCGATTTAAAAGCTTTTATATATTTTTCCTCTACATGCTTTGATTTTGATATATTAGAATAAAGTGTGTCAAAGGAATTGGTTTTTAAATATCCCACATCAATCTTATCTGCCAAATTTATCAGTTGCGCATACGCAGCCACAACAGGGTCGACCTCATTTAACAAATAAACTGGTGTATGATGATATAGCACTGCCTCACAGTTTTCTTTTATTGGTGTTAGATACTTCAAAAAAAGGTAGCCATACACAGAATGTTCGTCTGCATCGGCTGTCTCAAATTTTAAAAGATTATTTATATCCTCTGTTTTATAAGCCCCAATATCATGAAATATGCTCATGAGATATACTGACGATAGATTAAATTTATCACCGTCGTCAAGCTCTTCAATTATTTTAGCGGCAATATAAGCAACACGCTCACCATGACTTATAAGCCTTTCATCAAAAAAGCGTAAAGCCTTAGAGCATAAAAGCACAATTTTATTCCCACATTTAAGCACTGCCATAAAAAACCGCCTCCTCAAAGCAATAATTATTTTCGTACAGTATTTCGCCATCCTAATACTTAGTATACCATACACACAGCAAAAATCAAGCTGACACGGTGAATTAACTACGCCAGCTTTGTTTTATTCGTATTACTTAATTTAAACTTGTTTCATTTTCTCGTAAATAGCGCTTGCATCTGCATGCAGTTTTCTTGCTTTATCGAACTGATTTTCACTTATAGCTTTTTCAAGAGAGCCTATGGTGTGGGTGTATTTTTCTTGGAGTAGCAGATAATCTTTGTTGTAGTGCTTAGCATAAATCATTTGCCTAAATCTTCTACCACTCATCTTGCGTATTGACTTGTTTTCGATTTTAAGTACATAGTCCATACAGTTTGCAATAAAATAAAAATCGTGAGACACCATGAGCACCGTGCCTTTAAATTCATCAATGGCTTTTTCTAGAGCTACTTGACAATAAATATCAAGATGTCCTGAAGGTTCATCAAGCACAAGTATATCTGCCGAAACCATGCTAAGTTTAGCCATTTGCAATATATTCTTCTCGCCGCCTGACAGCGTGGATATTTTATCTGTTAGGGCTTCTTTTTCAAAATTATAGCTAATTAGATAGTTTTCAATATCCTCATAACTCTTAAACCCAATCGAGAAAAACTCATCATAAATATTGTTTTCCTCGCAT
Source organism: uncultured Eubacteriales bacterium (assembly GCA_964370115.1). Lineage (GTDB taxonomy): Bacteria > Bacillota > Clostridia > Oscillospirales > Acutalibacteraceae > SIG603. The sequence goes on along the minus strand of CAYJIA010000080.1, from coordinate 3,762 downwards.
AGTGTTTCGTTTTTTTGTTGCGATAAGTAAGCAATTTTTGCATCCTCAGCAATTTCTATTCCTGCACATTCATTTTTTAGCATTGTCCTTAACAGTGAGGTTTTCCCTGTGCCGTTGGCACCTATAAGTGCCACTTTTTCGCCATATTTTATCTCAAAGCTTGCATCTTCAATTAAAGTTTCTTCATATCCAATGGTGCAGTTTTCTACTTTTATAGCAGTGCCAACCTCTTCTATTTCGCTATTTTTAATGGCGAAATCGGGTGTAAGTGTGTATACAAAAGGCTCTTGTGTGCGCCTTTCTTTAAGTCGCTCGTTTAGTTTAACCCTTGCTTTTAAAGTTTTGCCAAACATTGCATCTGCATTGTCTGTGGCAATTTCTCTTAGATCTTCTATCAGTTTCTCGTTGCGCTCAATCTCAATCGTATCCGAAAGAGCTTGCTCCATAAGCTCAATTTTTCTCCCTGTCAAGTCCAAGTTATACTCGGTGTAATTGCCCTCATACTGTGCTAGTTTTGTATTTTCTAAGTGTAAAATTTTATTAAAGCACTCATTTAACAAATACCTATTATGTGTTATCACAAGAAGTGTGCCCTTGTGTGCATTTATCAGAGATTTTAGTGAGTGAAGATTATCAAAATCTAAAAAGACATCCGGCTCGTCCATTATAAGCAAATCTTGCCCCGATATCATCTCTTTTATGAGCTGAACTAACTTAAATTCCCCACCGCTAAGATTTGCAATAGGCAGGTCTGAGCGCTCGCTTAACTGGGCTAGACCAAGCTTTTTCATTATTGTAGCATGATAATCATTACCGCCAATAGCCTCAAATTCATCAAGCGCGCTCTGATATTTTTCCATTGCGTCTTCTAAGTCCTCTGCGCTACCCATTTTTTCACATAATTCATATATATCGTTTTGTGCTGTTACAAAATCCTCTGCGATATAATCAAAAACAGTCGTAGCCGATTTTTCATGCTTGTAAAACTGGTAAGTGTAGCCAATTTTGCAACTTTTTGCAACCTCTACCCTACCATCATATAAATATCTATTATTGCCAGTTATTATGTCTGCCAAAGTACTCTTTCCACTGCCACCTGTGCCAATTAGAGCGCAGTGATCTTTTTCCTCTACCGTAAAAGAAATTTCATCGAATAAAATTTTATTCGGAAAAGAAAAACTAAGTTTTTCTGCTATTATCATATTTACACCTCATTTCTATGTATCATAACATTTTAAAGTATCACAGTCAATACTTTTGCATTAAAACCTGCTTGTGCCAAACCTCTTAAAAAAATTTGCAAACTTATTGATTTGTGCGGACTTTTATCATGGGATATGATATAATAAAATCTATGGTATTAAGTTTAACTAAAGATTTTATTGAAATTAAGGGGTGTTATTATGTTTAGTCAAGAGTCCATGTTATTAGAGCAAAAATATCTTGAATTATTAGCAGTGAATTATCCAACAATACAAACTGCATCTACAGAGATCATTAATCTCACCGCAATACTGAATTTACCAAAAGGAACAGAGCATTTTATAAGCGATTTGCACGGAGAATATGATGTGTTTACTCATATATTAAAAAGTGCTTCCGGTTCAATTAAGCGCAAAATCAACAGCTGTTTTGAGGATACTATATCGCAAGAAGAGAAAGATTTAATCGCTACACTCATATATTACCCACAAGAAAAACTAGCCGATTTACAATCAAAAGGCATCTGTGATGAGCAGTGGTATAAAGCAATACTAATTAAACTCGCTCTGCTTTGTCGTGTGGCGACATCAAAATACACTAGATCAAAAGTAAGAAAAAAATTACCTGAAGATTTTAGATATATTATTGAAGAGCTCATGTACACTGACAATTTCGAAATGAATAAACATGAGTATTTTGATAAAATTTTAGATACTATAATCGAAATTGGACGAGCCGATAATTTCATAGTAGAATTATCCGTGTTGCTGCAAAATATTATAGTAGATAAATTACATATAATTGGCGATATTTTTGACAGAGGAACAGGCGCCGACCTTATAATGGACGATTTGTGTCAGTTTCATGACGTAGATATACAATGGGGCAACCATGACGTAGTGTGGATGGCTGCGGCAAACGGACATTTGGCAAGTATTGCAAATGTCGTTAGAAACAGTATCCGCTACAACAACTTTCATTCTCTTGAAGACGGATACGGCATAAACATTCGTCCCCTCGCAGTTTTCGCAATGGAGCAATACAGAGATGATGAGTGTGAGAGTTTTATTGCAAAAGTAGAAGATGAGTATAAAACCAATAAAATCGACTTAAGCAACTTTGAGCAGGCAAAAAAACTACACAAGGCTATAACTATAATCCAATTAAAATTAGAGGGTCAAATAATAAAAAACCGACCTGAGTTTAAAATGGAAGATAGACTGCAACTTGGCGCGATTGACTATGACACAAAAAACATTGAAATAGATGGAAAAAAATATGATGTGAAGGATGTTAATCTGCCGACTGTTGATAAAAATGACCCATATAAATTAACCGATGACGAGCAAACGGTTATGGAGCAATTAAAATTATCATTTTTACACAGCAAACTACTAAGAAAACATATCAACTTTTTGTATCAAAAAGGCGGAATATACCATATATATAACAACAATTTAATGTACCATGGTTGCATACCTATGGATAAAGATGGGTCTTTTTCATCGTTTTATCTAAACGGAAATGAATACAGCGGTAAAAGCTATTTAGATTTATGTGACAAACTTTGTAGACTTGGCGCATACAGCAAAGGTAGCGACAAAGAGTTCGGGCTTGATTTCATGTGGTATTTATGGTGTGGTAGCAACTCCCCTCTTAACGGAAAAACTAAAATGACCACGTTTGAGCGCTCTTTTATTGCCGACGAATCCACTTGGGACGAGCCAAAAGATGACTACTATAAATTTATCGAAAGCAGAACAACCGCCGAGATGATATTGCGTGAATTTGGCGTATTTGCAAAAAACTCACATATTGTAAATGGACATGTGCCTATAAAGATTGTAAAGGGCGAATCTCCAATAAAAGCCGGTGGCAAACTGTTAATTATAGATGGTGGTATTTCAAAAGTCTATCAAAAAGTAACGGGTATTGCAGGCTACACTTTGGTATCAAATAGCTATCAACTTTTATTATCAGAGCATCATCCATTCAAATCAGTAGACGAAGTCATAAAAAACAATGACGATATGCACTCAAAATATATAACAGTAGACACCTACCCAAATCGCATGAAAATCAACGACACTGACCGTGGCGTAAAAATCAGCAAAAAAATAAACGAATTAAAAATGCTGGTTCAGGCATATAGAACCGGACTAATAAAAGAGCGCTAATTTTCTTGATAATTTAGAATTAGCTAACTCTTGCATAAGAAAAGCCGATAGATGATTTTGTTTTTGTTTCATCTATCGGCTTTTCTTATTATGACTGCTGTACCACTTCTATTTGCTATTACTTTTCCACCTTTTTAAATATAGAAATTATCCAAAATATTCATTTGAGTCGCCTGGAGCTTCTTCTCTATCTTTGTCGGTATATTCTCTCATAACTTTTGTTACAGAAATTTTATAGCTTTCAAACAGCTTTGTTTTGCCCTCAAACTGACTCATTCTATGCTCTGTCATAGTACGCCATTTTGTCATTGCCTCTTCACTTTCCCATACATTCATAGACAAAATTTTTCGCTCGTCTACAAGACTTTGAAATCTTTCAGCA
>CAYJIA010000079.1:0-6881 GCA_964370115.1 uncultured Eubacteriales bacterium | reverse complement strand
TTTTTTGATTAAAAGTTTTTTAGGCGAGGCAAGAGCAGAGCCCTTGCCCTACGTTTAAAGTTAATCATCGCATAATAAAACGGGTGGAATTTTTTCCACCCGCTTTTATTACTTATATATTTTAGGATAAATTATACACACTAATAGCCAGAAAATTTGGAATAGGAAAAGCGATGTTGGGGCTACTATGTGTTCTTGCGAGAATATCGCCATTAGCGCAACCATGATAAAGCTTAAAATCGGCACCATTGCTTGTAGAGTTACTACAAGAGACAGAGATTTTTTAAATCCTTTGCAAAGCATTACCAAGTTCATAAACGACTCTGTTCTTCCTTTTGTCGCGGCAATTGCGGCTGACTTTGGAAGTGGGGACGACACAGCTTGGTCATATGCTAGGGCGTCGTCGCCTGTTATAACGCTGATACTTTGTGTATCTAGTTTAAAGCTTGAGCAAATAAATTCTTCTGAAAGATTTGGGTTTGTTACCCTCACCGCCAGATTTAAGCCTTTTTTCTCTAGTGACTCAAATCGTTGTTGACGTCTTTTATCTACTTTATAAGACACGATAAGCATGGCAACGGCTTTGTTGTCGTAGGCTATAAATAAAACATTTTTACCCTGTTTAATATACTCGTCTTCAATGTCTTCTTCAATTTCAATATTTTTGCTGAGCATTAAGCTTCTGTCGCCTATTGCTACTTTTTTGCCATCTATAATTCCAGAAAATCCGTTTGAGCCCTCATAGGCAATTGCAGAAGGATTTGGGAAGTCCTCTGGGAATTCGTTTGATATTTGTGAGAGTATGTCAAAAATTGTTCCACCGACTTCTCTTGCAAGTCCTGTTGCGGCGAAAATTGCATAGTCTGTGCTCTCGCCCTCGTTTCCAAGAGTGTTAACACCCTCTAGTAAGACTGTGCCACTTGGGAAAATTCCGCTTTCGTCTACAACAATTGTATCAATTTGTGATAAATAATTTGCGGCATCATAGTTTGTTGCCATTGCACCACTTCTTAGAGCAGTTTTATTTAATTTAGACAGTGGCAAATTGATGGTTAACATATTTGATAGGCAAAGCCACGCGCAAGCCGATGCGGCAAAAGTGCTGACACCTAAATATGTGTTTTGTGTAAGTATTATAACTGTTAGGAAAAGCGCTAAAGAGGCGATTACGCCCAAAGGAGCAACCTTTGAAGAAATCTTCTCTGCTGCGTCTACCTTGTAAGAATAGTGCAGGAAATTTTTTAAGAAGCCTGCCTTTTTTTGATATGCAAATTTTTGTGACTTTAGCTTTGTGAAATCTTCTTCGTAATTTTTAATAACATATTTTTGCTCACGAGAGGTAACAAATCTAAAGTTTTTGTATATTCTGTTTGTCATTACATATTTTCCGATAGAAGTGGTAAACAGTGCGAAAACAGCAAGTAAATTGTAGATATATACGTTTGCGTTGGCAAGCTCTTGTGGGAAGATAAAACCTAAAAGGTTTTGTAAAAGTATTGCAAATATTGCAAATGCACTAGCGCTGTCGGCATCGGGTTTAAAATCTATAAGATTTTTTATGCCGCTTAAAACAGAATGCCTAAAGAAATAGATATTGGCACCTAGCACCAAAAGATTTACTATTAAATAAATATTTGGGTTGCTGTTTGGGTCGGCCGTAGAGGCTCCCGCCTCAAATCCTAGGGTGAGTATTAATAAAAGTATGCTCGATATCGCCGACACAAGTATTTTAAGAGAAAGTGCGGCGATGTCTGATTTAAGGCTTTTGAAAATCGATTTTGCCTCGCCCTCTTCGGTGTAGTCGTGGATTAAATCGTCGTTTTCTACATCGAAGTCCTCGTCTTTGTCAAACTTATGTTTTTTGATAACAGGTTTTTTTGAGGTTTTTATGTCTTCATAAATTCTTGCCTCTTGGTTAATTGCGTTTTGTAGTAAATCTGCCTTTACTGCATGTACCGGCATGGTTTTGTCTCTGTATTTTGCGACGTCTTCTATCACTGGGAAAGGCTGGATCCTTGCTTCTTCTTCCATGAGTAGTTTAGAAACATTTTTGTCTATGTCGAGCGCAGTTTTTTCTTTTATTTCATCGTCTATGCTGGTCGAGATAGTTTCTTTTAGCTCTTCTTTTTCGATTTGTGGCACAGTTATATTTTTTTGTAGCTCTACCGTGTCGTTTAATACATTGAGTTTTATCTCCATGGTTTGGCTCTCGGCAGTTTGGGTCATCGCTTTTTGAAACTGATCATTTTCGTCTAGCCCACCCATTCCATGTTGTTTTGTATAAGGGTCGGCAGAAATAGAAGTGACAGGTATTGGGGCAACTACACCAAATTCGTCTGCAAGCTCGTCTTCAGTTGCGCCTGCTGTTTCTACTGCATGTGCAACTCTTTTTCGTCTTTCTTCTTGAATTTTATTATAGTTTGCTTCTTCTGCCTTACTTTGCTCACTTTGTTCTCCGCCAAAGAGGTCGGTGAAAGCAACAGATTTTGGGTCTTGCTTTTCAGAAGTTTCGTTATAACCTTTTTTTAGATCACCTAAGGGCTTGAACTCTAGGCCATAATATATATCGCTCTCGTTTTCATAGTTCTTTTTCTTCTTCTTTGAAAACCATGACTTCTTTTCCTTTTTAGGCTTTTTCTCTTTTTTTGACTTTTTTTGTTGTTGAGGCTCGTCCTCTTCAATTTCATACTCTTCCTCTGAAAGCTCCTCTTGAATTTGATTTAAGTCGTAGCTATCTTCTTCAAGCTCTTCAAAAACAGAATCTATTTCTGTGGGTTCAAGCATTAATTCTTCATCACGCATCCCCTGTTGCGGATTATTTTTAAACATTTCGTCTTTACCCCGTTTCATAATAAAAAATACTCCATTCTCTCACCCATAAGGTGATATAAATTTTAAATTATTTTATATGCTCTTAATGCCGCTTTTTTGTCTTGCAATTTCATAGCAAATTACGCCGCATGCTACAGATACATTAAGAGAGTCAATATTGCCTTTTATTGGAACTGACACCGAAAAATCTGATTTGTCTTTCATCAGCCTGCTAACACCCTTGCCCTCGGCTCCAATAAGAAGAGCTACCTTGCCAGAGTAATTTATGCCACACCAGCTCTCGCCGTCCATGTCGGCACAGTAAATCCAAAAGCCTAGATCTTTAAGCTTATCTGCAAAAGACGCCATGTTTGTAACTTTTATTACAGGCATATATTCTATGGCACCCGCAGAAGCTTTAGACACTGTATAGGTAAGTCCAACACTTCTGTGTTTTAGTATTACAACGCCATGTGCACCACAGCACTCTGCGGTCCTTATCACGGCACCTAGGTTGTGTGGATCTGTTATTTCGTCGCATAAAATGATAAAAGGATCTTCGCCTTTTTCTTCTGCAATTTTAAGCACGTCTTCAAGGCTTGAATACGCCTTTGCAGAAACCCTTGCAATTATGCCTTGGTGACTTCCGCCCCCACACATAAAATTAAGTTTTTTAATGTCAGACTCTTTTACATTTATGCCTCGTTGGTTTGCCTTTGCGATTATGGCGGTTATAGAGCCTTGGCGGTCTCCTTTTTGTATGTAGATTGAGTCTATCTCACGGCCGCTTCTTAAAAGCTCCATTACGGCGTTTCTGCCTATGACTAAATCGTCAGGGATGTAAGGTTTATCAAAATCTTTGTTATTCATTATGTTAATCTCCATTATATGATTATTTACGTTAGCTGTTTAATTATACCACAAATTTTAAAATTTTCAAACTAAAAATTCCTCATATTAATTCATATTAAGACCAGAGGCGATTTGTTTTTCCAAAATGCAAGTAAATTTTTGTCAAAATGTATAAATATTCTTTTTTTGCGATAAAATCATGTAAAAAATTTTTTAAAAAATCTTTAATTTTTTTGAGTTTACATAAGCATATTGAAAGGTTTTAAATAAATGTTGAAAACTCTGTTGAAACTGTGGAAAAGTCCGCATGAACACTTGATTTAAAGTTTTAACATTTACGATATATGACAAATTTATGTAAACCTAATTAAATTTTACTTTTAATACCTAAAATTTTACAAAACTAATCTGTAAAGTAATTTATAATAATTTGTTGTGGACAAGCAGAGCTTTAACCACAAAATGTAGAAAGAAAAAATTGTAAAATTTACTTGTCAAGAGGGCGTGCCGTGTTTTTATTGATGTATTTTAATTAATAGAACAGTTTTAAAGAATTTTTGACAAGTTTCGGTTGCAAAACGCCAAAAGTATGCTATAATTTTCTACATACTGCGATTTTAATTTTCGTATTAACAATGAAATTTGAAAGTTGATAACTTTTTGAAATGAATAAAAATACATCGGAGGCTTTTATGAAAGAAAATATTTGTTCCATACCGATAAACGACATTTTCGGTGCCTATCACGACTGTCCTTTTTGCTATATGAGAAATATGATTGAAGAGCACCTTGCGCTTTATATTACAGGTGCTGCCATGATGCAACCAGATGTGAGGATAGCGACAAACGCCGAGGGCTTTTGCAAAACGCATTTTGACATGATAATTAAAAAGGGAAACAGGCTGTCTGTTGCACTTATTTTGCAGTCGCTATTAGACAGTGTTGGGCATGAGTTTTTTGACGAGAAAAAATCTTTAAGAGAAAAAAGAGTCAGTGCCGTGACAAGAAGTGAGAGCTGTTTTTTATGCAGTAATGTTGAAAATCAGATGATACATTTGCTCTCTTGCCTTATAAGCGAGTGGGAAAAAGAGTCTGAGTTTAGACAGGTTTATAAAAATCAAAAGGGTATTTGCACTGCTCATTACTCGATGATAATTGCAAATACGCATAAAAAACACAAGGAATTTTTGAGTGTGAGCGGAGAACTTGCAAAAAAGCATATGAAAAAAATAAAAGACGACATAGATAAATTTTGCAATTTGTTCGATTATAGAAATAAAAATGCTAAGACCGACGAGATAAAAAATGCCATTGAAAACGCGGTGGAAAATTTGACGGCAAGACCTGTGAAAAACTCAAAGGAAGATAAAAAATGAATTATATAGTAGAAAACGATTACATAAAAATAGAAAAAAACTTCGATTTAGCGCAAACTCTTGACTGTGGACAGGCCTTTAGGTGGAAAGAGGAAGAAGGCTTTTGGTGTGGCATAGCTTTTGGAAAATTTTTAAAGCTTAAACAAGACGAAAGTTTCATATATTTTTACTGTGGTGAGAAAGATTTTAACGAAGTTTGGGCAGAGTATTTTGACCTAAACACAGATTATGAAGAGATTAAGGCGGAGATTTCAAGGCTTGATGAAAGGCTTATAGACATAACAAAATTTGCGCCAGGCATAAGGATTTTAAAGCAAGACGCATGGGAGGGGCTTTGCTCATTTATAATTTCGCAAAACAATAATATTGCAAGAATTAAGGGGATAGTCCAAAGGCTTTGTGAAAATTTCGGCGAAAAAACCGATTTCGGCTACACATTTCCAAGCCTTGAAACTATAGCTAAATGTAGTGAAGACGACTTGGCGCCTATTAAAAGTGGATTTAGGGCAAAGTATATTTTGTCGGCGGCAAATATGCTAAACGACGGAGAAATAGACGTAAACGACATAAAAGAAATGGATATAGACAAAGCACGAGAAGAGCTAAAAAAAATAAAAGGTGTGGGGCCAAAGGTTGCCGACTGTGCGCTTTTATATGGATTTTACAAGACCGAGTGTTTTCCGATGGATGTGTGGATGATAAGGGCAATGAAAGAGCTTTTGCCTAACCTCGACCCAAAAGATCTAGGAAAAAACGCAGGTATAGCCCAACAATATATTTTCCATTATAGCAGGCACCATTTATAAAATTCCAAAATTTCGGAGGCTTAAATATGTCAAAACATTTATACGCAAGTGGATACGGCAAAACCATTGATACTTTGATTTTTGAAGATGAAAAGTTTTGCAAAACGGGCAGAGTTATGTGCGAAAATGCTTCGTTTTTGTGCTTTCACCCTACAATAAATATTCTTTATGCTGGGGTGGAAAAGTCCGATTCAGCAGGGTTTGTGGTGTTTGAAATTGATAACGAAAGCGGAAAACTTACGCAAATAGATAAAATTACGACAAGTGGCTCGGGGCTATGTCATGTAATTGCGACTGAAAAGGCGCTGTATGGAGCGTGCTACAATTCGGGTCATGTGGTGGCGATTAAACTTTTAGACGACGGAAAACTTCACAAAGTGGTAAATTTTATAGAGCACAAAGGCGGATGCGAGCACGAGAGACAAGACGGCGCTCACGCCCATCAAGTCTTGGTGTCGCCAGATGAAAAATGGCTGGTCGCAGTGGATTTGGGTACTAATAGCATACATTCATACAAAATTAATTTTGACGGAAGTCTGGCAGAAGATACGGTTAAAATATCAGAGTTTGAAAAATTTGCAGGCCCTAGACATATGGTATTTAAAAGCAAAAAAGAGGCGTATATGCTAAGTGAACTCTCAAACAAAGTTTTTAAACTTACATATAATGACGGAGAATTTAATTGCAGTGACAACATATCATTAGCAAAAATAAAAGCCGAAAATATGGGCGCAGAGATTGACTTTATGCCAAACACCGAGTTTTTATTTGCGTCAATTAGAGGCGAGGACAAGATTTTTTGCATAGACACAAGCGGTGACGAAATGGAGATTTTAAGCGAGTTTGACAGTGCGGGAAAAAGCCCCAGAATGTTCAGCTTTTCAAAAGACGGGAAATATTTATTTACAGCAAACCAGCAAAGCAACAAAGTGGTAGCCTTTAAAATGAATAAGAAAACAGGCGAAAATATGGGTGTCATGGACGAAGTAGGTGTTGAAAAGGTCAGTTTTGTTAAGCTATAAATATAATTAATAAT
>CAYJIA010000078.1:0-7138 GCA_964370115.1 uncultured Eubacteriales bacterium | reverse complement strand
AAATATATTATAAATCGCTATATTTATTTTAATCACTATGTCCGAGGGGAGAATACTGTATGTTTAAAAAAAGTTTATCAGTCTTTATAAGGAAGCCATCCATTATAGCAATCTTTCTTGTTGAGCTTGGATTTATTGCAAATTTCTTAATCGAATATGTCAATCTGTTCACATTAAATGGTGATGCTTTTTATTTCTTTTATTCAATTCAAACACTTGCTTTTCCTATTTTGATTACGACACTTTTCATTTCATATGAGTATATTTATGAACTAAAAAGCTCTGAAATAGAGGAAAGTATCTCCGCTATTAAAAACGGAAAATTCAAGCTTTACTTCAATGCTTTTTTAGTTTTGCTTCTTAAATCTATTTTCATATTTCTAATAATATGCGGATTTCCCCTTTACTTCGCGTTAATTAGCAGCTCCCCTACCGAGCTCTATTTTCATATAATTGCAGTAAGTTTTTTGAGTAGCCTACTCCTAAATATTTTCATTAGCCTTTTGGGAGTTTTATTTGCTATAAAGTTTACTCGTGTTGTGGCTTACCCATTTATGGCACTGCTTGTCACTATGCTTTCTTACGTTTTTGAAAGTATAATAGGTTTGATGACTACAGGCTTTGGCATAAATTTTTGGCCTATATGGTTTTTAACCTCAAGTATTTTGCCACCAAATACCCATGCTTGGTGGGATTATCAGTATGGATTATCAAATGAATTTTTCCGCTACAATATAATATTTTTCTGGATTTCACTTATCCTAGTATTTATTTTAATTACCATATTTAATAAAAGAACTAGAAAAAACACTATTATAATTTCTATTTGCTGTGTATTTTGCGCTGTCAACTTTTATTATTACTCGCTTGGTAGCAGCAAAATTGACATGTCAAATTCCATCAATAGTGTTTTTATGGACGGATTTTTTTATTATTCCTCAAACGAATCAAAACAACGCGCTGCAGATTTTAAAATCACTGCCTATGATATGGATTTCCACTTTGACAGAATGCTTCATGCCGAGGTCGCAATGGAACTTGACCCCGAAGATGACATTGAGGAATATATTTTCACCTTATTCCACGATTATAAAATTTCCAGCATAAAAGATGAGAATGGAGAACCTTTGGAATATACTAGAGATAGTGATTATTTTACAATAAACACAAGTGAAAAACTTGCTAGCATAACAGTTAAATATAGCGGATATAGCTCAGTCTTTTACAGTAACGAGCAGGCTGTTTGCCTTTCGGGTGGATTTGCGTATTATCCTTGGTCTGGATTTCACGTAATATACTCTGCTTATCCTATCTCTAAGTATAGTGACAGAACAAACTTTCCGACTAGCGAATTTACAGTAAAACTTTCAGGTAGTCAAAATTTATTTACCAATCTCAGTGAAAAAGACGGAGTTTTTCATGGTATAACTGATACTGTTTCTGTCATGGGAGGTTTTTTACAAGAGAGAACTTACGGTGAACATAAAATGATATCACAAACCTTTAATACAGGCGAACTTAAGCCCTATGACAATTTCTTACCAGAACTTCAAAGTCAAATTACAGCTCTTGAAAATGAATTTAATATAGACAGCAATATTGATTTAAGCGATTACAAAATTTTTGAGCATAGTGAAACGCATTTAATGCGCGCAGGCTTTGCTGACACTTTAGTCTTTGATAACCATATTTTTTTAAGACCAGATAATGGATTTCAAGAAATAATAGCAGTAGAAATTATTCAAGCAGTTAGCGGCATAACACCAACCGAACAAGCACACTACGATCCATATAACCTTAACACGACAGGAGGATAAGCTATGTTAAAACTTAATGAATGCACAAAGAGGTTTAAAAAAATCAATGCGGTGGACGGATTTAGCATGGAGTTTGAGAAAGGCGTTTATGGACTTTTAGGGCCAAACGGCGCAGGCAAAACGACCTTGCTACGCTCGATTTGTGGTATTTACAACCTAAACTCAGGAAGTATTGACGGTGCCAATGACAATATAGGCTATCTCCCCCAGCATTTTGGAGCATTTAAACAGCTTAAAGTTTTTGAGATGATGGAATACTTTGCAACGCTAAAAAAAATTCCGAAAGACATGCAGAAAAGTCAAATAGAATTTGCCTTAGAGCAAGTCAATTTAAGTGATAGGATAAAATCAAAGGTAAAAACTTTGTCGGGCGGTATGCTAAGGCGGTTAGGCGTTGCTCAGGCAATACTTGGAGACCCCGAAATAATCTTGTTTGACGAGCCCACGGCAGGGCTTGACCCAGAGGAGCGCACGAGATTTAAAAATGCGGTGGTAAACATACGACAAGGTAAAACAATAGTCATATCCACACATATAGTCCCCGACGTAGAGGCGATTTGCAATAAAATTATAGTGATGAACAACGGCAAACCCGAAATGGTTGGAACGCCTGTGGAAATAACAAAAATGGCAGAAAACAAAGTTTATTTGGTGAGCACCCAAGACGAAGACAAACTGACAGGTGAGTTTTTTATTAAAGATAGAGTTGAAGTAGATGGCAAGTCTATGGTGCGTGTTTTATCAAACGAAAAACAGGCAGGAGAATGTGTTTCCCCTAGCCTTGATGACGGTTACTTATGTATAATAAAAAACATTTAGGAATATTTCGACTCACCTATCTCAATTTTAAAAAACTCTCACTTATCTACTTTGTGCCTGTTATAATCTTATTTTTGTACATACCTTTAATGGCTTTTGCGAATATCTCGATGTATGGGTTTAATCACACTGCGTTTTATCAAATTTTCATGTTATTACAAACCTCTATCCCCTTTACAAGTTGCCTATGGGTGCTGTTTGTCTTAGCAGATTACACCGAAAGCAACATTAGGGAACTGTACTACACTTATAAAAAGTCGGTACTTATTGACTTTGTAATAATCTTTTTATGGTATGTAATGCACGTTGTTTACTTGTTTATAGGAATGTCAGTTTTCACATGGAACTATATGCCCGAACTTCCCGTAATACTAATGCAGTGCACAGTATTTGCATCCGCAGCATATTTCCTGTTATTCTTAACAAAAACAATGTTTATACCATTCATTTTAATTTTATTATATCAAATATTCATATTCGCCTTCCCAACAGAGACTACACTACAGTTTAATATGATAAACCCGATGTTCCCAACGCAGGACATGTTTACAGCAGTATCTAATTATATGCCCTTACTACTCATATCACTAGCCTTAATAATTTTAGGTGATTTGCTGTTTAGGGTTAAGAGATGATAAATAACGCAAAACACTTGTAGCCTAAAAAACTGCAAGTGCTTTTCTTTTATCTATTTTGTCAGTAGTATTTAATATATGTTTATGATATAGTGATTGTACAAGTTATGTGTCTAATTCTGAATGATTTGTGGAGTTAGCTTTTTAACAGTGCAATTTGTTTTAGGTGTACAGTAGAATACACAAAATGCAAAGAAAAGCGCTTTATTTTGTGTTATATTTAATTCTGGAGGTGAGTTTAGTTGGGATATCAAAAGTTAATGAATAATGTTATTGAATACATTGAGAATAATCTTGACGGCAAAATTTAATATTCGTTCGCCGCTAAACTATTAAACTGCTCAGAATGGGAGTTTAGACGCATATTTTCATCGCTTGCACAAGTTTCTGTTTCGGAATATATACGCAAAAGACGACTTAGTTTAGCAGTAAACGACATTAAAAATGGTGACAAGATAATTGATGTCGCTATGCGCTATGGGTATGAGTCGGCGTCTGCATTTTCAAGAGCCTTTAGTAATAATTTTGGAATCGCACCGTCTTTGATTAATAAAGAAAGCATTTTCTTGAAAACATACCCACGATTAACCTTCAAATTAATATTAATGGAAGGGGCAAAAAAGGAAATGAATCAGAAAACAAATATTATTGGTGCAGGCGAGGTAAGCTATGCACTTGAAGTTGAGAAAAATAATGAAGATATCCATAAGATTAATAATTCATTTTGGGACACTAAAGGAAACGATATTTTAGGCACTACTGCATTACCTATGTATGGAGCGTTCACGTCAGAAGAAAAATGCAAATTATTTGGTAGCTTAATCGGGAAAAAAGTTTTAGAAATAGGATGTGGACGAGGAGATTCTCTAAAATATATATCTGATTGTGGGGCATCCGAACTTTGGGGAGTTGACATTTCAAAAGAACAAATTAATAAATCTCGTGAGTATTTAATTTCAAATGGAATAACTGCTAATTTAATTTGTTCAGCTATGGAAGAAGAATGTGGTTTGCAAAAATCTTATTTTGATTGTGCTTATTCAGTGTATGGAATTGGTTGGACAACTGATTTGTTAGGAACGTTTTGCCGAATTTATTCTTATTTAAAAAAAGATGGTATTTTCATTTTTAGTTGGTCTCACCCTATTCATAAATGTGTTGCATATGAGAATGATATGTTGGTTTTCAATAAATGCTATTTTGATGAATCATGGTATACTGTTCCGCTTAACGGAACAACATTATCGTTATCAGATAGAAAGTTGTCAACCTATATAAACGCTTTATCAAAAGCAGGATTTACCATTGAAAAAATGATAGAAGAATCAGATGAGGATATTATTAAAAAACAGTTTAATAATTTTTCAAAAAAAGCTGAAATGCTCCCAGTTACTTTTGTGATTAAAGCTAGGAAAATTTAATTGTTACTTCATTAAATGTGCACACACCTCATTACAAAACAAATTTCAAACCACGAATAAAATAAATCTAATCACACACAAAACACTGCACTTGTAGCCTAAAAACTGCAAGTGCATTTCTTTTATCTATTCTGTCAGTTGAAAAGCATAAATGTTTATGGTATAGTGATTGTAAAGGTTATATGACGAATGTTTAGGATTTGTGGAGCTAGCTTTTAGACCGTGCAATTTATATAATGGGAGGTACCGCAGATGGAAATTAAACAGTTAACATTTCAAGATGAGCTTTGGGAAGAAGTTGCTATATATGCTTACAAATGTTCTTGGTCAGCAGGAAAACACTTATCAAAAAGAATGACTAATAAAAGCTTTGAAGACTGGGAAAGAGTTTTTGTTGCTTTAGATGAGGTTAATATTGTTGGTTTTTGTACACTGGTAAAAAAAGATTGTATACCGAATGTTCCATATACACCATATATTAGCGATATGTTCATTGATGAAAAATATCGAGGAAATAGAATTAGCCAGAAAATGATTCGTATTGCATTGGAGTATGCCAAAAAATTAAATTTCGATAAAGTCTATCTTGTTAGTGACCACGAAAATCTGTATGAAAAATATGGTTTCGTCAAGATTGATGAGAAGCCTGCTCCTTGGAATTCAGATACAATGGAAACAATTTTTATGCACTTAACCTAAACTAATGAGCACACACCTCATAACAAAATAAACCTAATTACACACATAACACTGCACTTGTAGCCTAAAAACTGCAAGTGCTTTTCTTTTATCTATTTTGTCAATAGATAAGTATTAATGTTTATGGTATAGTGATTTTAAAGATTAAATGATGCTTATTTAATCTTTGTGGAGTTAATTTTTTGACTGTGCAATTTATAAAATATGGAGATGTGTATTATGATATACAGAGTGATTTCAAACCAAGACATTACAACACTTGCAAAAATTTATGTTGAAACTTATAATCGACCACCTTGGAATGATAAATGGACTAATGAATTAGCGATACAAAAGCTTGATGAACTCATTAATTGTAACAATACTTTTGGACTGGTTTGTATTGACGATTCAGATAATATTATGGGAGCAATAATTGGAGATATTGAAACCTATTATGATTGCAAACATTGTTTTATAAAGGATTTTTTTATTACTCCTAATATGCAAAATAAAGGTATAGGCAGTAAATTAATGACAGAATTCGAAAAAGAGTTGTTAATAAAAGGAATAAGCAAGACTTATTTATTTACCTCACGAACAGATATTACAGAGGAATATTACAAAAAAAGAGGGTTTGAAAGTTGGAATGGCATGGTTATGATGGGAAAAGATATAACTAAATAAGATAAAGTGAGATTGAAATGGATATTTTAGTAAGAAGTGAATGCGAAAAAGATTATCATAGAGTAGAAGAAATCACAAAACTTGCCTTTTCTTTTGATGATAGAATTAAGCGAGGTGGAATTGGATGCCCTTATGAACACTGGATGATTAATGAACTGCGAAAACATGATGGAGTAATGGAACTAAGTTTGGTGGCGGAAGTTGAAGGTGTAATTTTAGGTCATATTATCTGTAGTAATGCCGTGATAAAATTAAACGAGAGAGTATTATCGGTGTTGAATTTTGGTCCGGTTAGTGTCTTACCTGAATATCAAAAGCGTGGAATTGGAAAAGCTTTGATAAACGCAATGATTACAAAATCCAAAGAACTTGGATATGGTGCAATATTATTTTTTGGCCGACCAGAGTATTATCCACAGTTTGGTTTTGTAAAGGCTTCGGAGTACGGAATATCAGATTGTGAGGGTAATAATTTCCCAGCTTTTATGTGTATGGAATTAATAGAAAACTATTTAACTGAGTTCAAAGGTGGCAGATACTTTGAATCTGACATATATAATGATGAGCTAAATAGAGATAAAGTCAAGCAGTTTGACAATGATTTTCACTCAATAAATTGAGGGCATACCTTATAGTAAAACAAATTTTATTATACACAAACCACTGCACTTGTAGCATAAAAACTGCAAGTGCTTTTCTTTTTGTCAAAACAATAATAAAAAAAGGAGTTACCAAATGAACAAAACACAAGAAATAAACATTAAGCTATATGAAAAATTAGAGGGTGAATATAACAAATTTATAGATGAATTAAAGGCTCTACCACCTGATGAAATGGTAGAAAAATGCTATGAAAAAGTTATGAAAGAGGATTTATTGTTGCTCTTTAACGATGACGATTTACCATACAAAGAAGCAAAAGCATTGTACTCACTCGAAAAACCGCTCGACTCCTTGTATAGTGCATGGCTTAATTCAGATGATTCATATCTTGATATGTTGCGTGACAGCACTGACACCTGTATTCAAAATGCAGTTAAGTTTATGGAGAGTAAAAATAAAAATGTAGAGAGGTAAATTA
>CAYJIA010000077.1:0-7156 GCA_964370115.1 uncultured Eubacteriales bacterium | reverse complement strand
AGGCTCTGCCTTTTGAAACCGCAAATTTTTGTAAAAATTTGATTAAAACTTTTAAACTAAAAAATCCGAAGGATTTTCGCCACAATTATTCATTATTAATTATTCATTATTAATTATTAATTATTAATTATTAACTATTACGTATTACTTCAAATATAGGGCACGACAAAAGCGTCGTGCCCTACGTTTTTAATTATTCAACCGAAACTATAAAGTAATATACAGGTTGGTTGCCCTCTACTAGGTTTATTTCTACATGCTCTGGGGCTTTCTTTCTAATTTGTCTGTATGCCTCGTCAGCTTGCTCTGCAGTGACGTCGCTTCCGTAAATTATGGTAATGAAAGAAGTTTTTTTGCTCATCATATCTTTTGTAACACGAAGGCAGGCGTTTACAGGATTTTTTTCGATAAATTCCATTTTGCCGTTTACAAGACCTAAAATGTCATTTTCTTTGATTTTGTGTCCGCCGTACTCAGAGTTTCTAGCGGCAAATGTTACAAGTCCCGTATTTACATTAGCTGCCGCGTCTTGCATTGCAGAAATGTTTTGTGGTGCACTTGCGTCAAAGTCGAAAGACAGCATAGAAGAAAGGCCTTGAGGTATGGTTTTTGTTGGAATTACTATGACTTCACGGTCGGTGACAAGCGGTATTGCTTGCTCTGCAGCCATGATGATGTTTTTGTTGTTTGGAAGCACATAAACTGTACTTGCAGGTGTTGCTAAAATAGCCTCGACTATGTCGTCGGTACTTGGGTTCATGGTTTGACCACCACTTACAACATGTGTACAGCCTAAATCTTCAAACAAAGATTTTATGCCATCGCCGGCTGCAACTGCAACAAATCCTACACCGTCTGTTGGCTCAACGGCTTCAAGTTTCTCTTTTTTTACAGAAACTGCCTTGTTATCGGATTTGCTCATGTTTTTGTGTTGCTCACGCATATTTTCTATCTTTACAGTGACAAGTTGTCCGAACTCTAAGGCTTTTTGCAAGGCGTTTCCTGGTTCTTCTGTGTGAACATGTGCCTTGATTATTTCCTCGTCGTCTACAACGACAACGCTGTCGCCCAAAGTTTCTAGATATTTTCTAAGTTCTAAAGGATCTGTGGTGACGCTTTCATCTCTGCTTACTATAAATTCTGTGCAGTAGGTGTAGTTTATTTCTCCGTCAAATTCTGCGGCGGCACTTCTGAAGAAATCGTCCTCAATTGTGCTCACGTCGACACTTTGTGCTTGCTGTTTAACTATGTCGCCATGCTTAAACACTGCAAGCATACCGTCAAATATAAAGCAAAGGCCTTGACCGCCTGCGTCTACTACGCCTGCTTTTTTGAGTACGGGTAATAGCTCTGGTGTTTCTCTTAAAGATTCAGCAGCGCCCATGCAAGCGGCTCCCCATACATATGTGGTTCCGCTGTCTATGCTCGACGCCGAGCGTCCGACTTCTGCAGCAAGTCTTGAAACGGTAAGCATAGTGCCCTCTGTTGGTTTCATAACCGCAGAATAGGCGGCTTCAACGCCTAGGCTTAGAGCGTTTACAAGCGCTGTGCCATTTGCTGTTTCCATGCCACTAAGGCCTTTTGAGAAACCGCGGAATAATAGTGAAAGTATAACGCCTGAGTTTCCTCTGGCTCCTCTTAGCATTGTAGATGCGGCAATTTTTGCCACTTCTGCAACAGTTACACTGTCGGGAAGGTTTTGAAGCTCCTTTGCTGCAGCGTTTATTGTCATAGACATATTTGTTCCTGTGTCACCGTCTGGAACAGGGAAAATGTTTAGGTCGTCTACATATTTTTGATTGTTAAGTAGATTATTTGAACCGGAGATTATAGCGTCTCTTAACTGGTAACCTCTTATCATTTTTAACACATCCTCTAAAATTAATTACAAAAGATTTATATTGTTTTTTATTTTACCACAAATTAAAATTAATTACAACATATGATAAAAATATTAACAATATGGTAATAGTTATATGTGGTCTTTTTGTTATCTAATGCTGAGCCTCTCAATATTTTTACAAAGGCCTGTTTTTTCGTCGGCGTCAATTAGCACGCAGTCCATTTTGTAAGGTCCGCCTGCAAGCTCAAATCGTACCGGAAGCTTTGACTTTAATTTTCTAATTATGATATCACTTTTTACACCTAAAACAGAATTTATAGGCCCCGTCATTCCAACGTCGCTTATAAATCCCGTGCCTTTTTGCAAAATGCGTTCGTCTGCCGTAGGGACATGGGTGTGAGTGCCTACAACGGCTGTTACCTTGCCGTCGGCGTAATTTGCAAAGGCACCCTTTTCGCCAGTTGCCTCGGCGTGGAAATCAACTATCTTAATCTTAGGTAAACTTGTGTCTTTTAATATTTCGTCGAGCGCACTAAATGGACAATCTAGGCTTTCCATAAATGCGAGCCCCATCATATTTATCACAGCTATCGAAACTCTGCCCATGTCGTAAAGGCATACACCTTGTCCGACAGTGTTCTTTGGATAGTTATATGGGCGTATAATGCTGTGGTTGTCGTCTAAGTAATCGTAAATTTCAGGGCGTCTAAAACTATGGTTTCCCAAAGTTATCACATCTACACCGCTGTCAAATAAAAAATTTGCAGAAGAGGGTGTGACACCATTGCCGTCGGCAGAGTTTTCGCCGTTTGCAATTACAAGGTCTACCGCTTTTAGCCTTTTGATAGATGGCAGTTTATCTCTTAAAAATTCACAGGATTTTTGTCCCACAACATCGCCTATCATTAAAATATTCATAGTAGTTCAGTCCTTTTTGTAGGGGACAGGTCACCCGTCCCGTTTGTGAGTGAAAAGTGAAGAGTGAAGAGTTAAGGTTCACGCCTTCGGCGTGTTTTAAATTTTAAAAAATGCGGAGCGTTTTCGCCACAACTTTTTCACTTTTCACTTTTAACTCTTCACTAAATTAACAAAGGGAGAGCTTTGACGCCCTCCCTTTATAATCAAGGTTTTATTTTGCAAAGTCAACGGCACGGCTTTCACGTATCATATTAACTTTAATTTGACCCGGATAGCTCATATCGCTTTCGATTTTCTTGCAGATTTCTCTTGCGAGTAGTGCCATTTTGCTATCGTCTACACTCTCAGGTTTTACAAGTACACGTATTTCACGTCCTGCTTGTATAGCATAACTGCGCTCAACACCGTCGAATGAAGATGTAATTTCCTCAAGCTTCTCAAGACGCTTGATGTAATTTTCTAGGTTTTCTTTTCTTGCACCTGGTCTTGCCGCAGAAATTGCATCTGCCGCTTGAACGATACAAGCAATAACTGTTTTTGCCTCGATATCGCCATGGTGAGCTGCAATTGCATGAATAACAGCATCGCTCTCTTTGTACTTTCTGGCAACATCTACGCCGATGTCAACGTGTGATCCCTCAATCTCGTGGTCAAGTGATTTTCCGATGTCATGTAGTAGTCCTGCACGTCTTGCAATTGTTGGGTCAAGCCCTAGTTCTGATGCCATCATACCAGATAGGTATGCAACTTCAAGTGAATGGTTTAAAACATTTTGTCCATAGCTTGTACGATAACGCAAACGACCAAGCAGTCTGACTAGTTCGTGGTTTATACCGTTAACGCCTGCAGAAATAACAGCGCGCTCACCCTCGGTTTTAATTGTGGCCTCGACTTCACGTCTTGCCTTGTCAACAGTTTCTTCAATTCTTGATGGATGTATTCTTCCGTCTGAAATAAGTTTTTCAAGCGAAAGTCTTGCGATTTCACGCCTTACTGGCTCAAAACACGAAAGTGTAATTGCCTCAGGAGTGTCGTCAATTATAAGGTCAACACCTGTAAGTGTTTCTAAAGTTCTGATATTTCTGCCTTCACGACCTATAATTCTTCCCTTCATTTCATCATTAGGAAGAGGTACAACAGAAATAACTGCCTCGGAAACATGGTCTGCCGCACAGCGTTGAATTGCAAGCGAAATAACCTCTCTTGCCATTCTATCCCCGTCGTCTTTAAGTTGTTGTTCGTAATCCATTATCTTCATCGCTTTTTCTCTAGCGAGTTCGTCTTCAAGATTTTGTAATAAATATGCCCTTGCCTGTTCTTTGGTAAAAGAAGAGATTTTTTCAAGCATTTCAAATTGACTTTTCTTAATTGTTTCAGCCTCGGTTAAAAAACCGTCTGCCTTTTTATTTTTTGAGTCTATAGCATGTTCTTTATGCTCAATTTGCTCAAGTTTTTTGTCAAGATTTTCTTCTTTTTGAAGAAGTCTTCTCTCTTGCCTTTGTATCTCTTTTCTTCTTTCGTTTATCTCACGCTCTGATTCGGCACGTTGCTTGTGAATTTCATCTTTACCCTCAAGTAAAAATTCCTTTTTCTTCGCTTGTGCGGATTTAATCGCATCACTTACTATTCTTTTAGCTTCTGTTTCTGCTGAGCCTATAGATTTTTCAGCAATATTTTTTCTATGATTAACTCCAACAAAGAAAGCGACAATTCCTGCAACAGCAGCCGCTAAAACGGCGATAATTACAATTAGAATAGGATCCATTTGGCACCTCCTTTTCTTCAGTATTCTTTTTTAATTTTTAATTTTTTAGTAATTTAAGTGTTCGGGTGCGTTAATCCCTATGCAATATATCTTTAAAATCTATCTTATATAAATAAAGCTATTTCGCATTCCTATACTATTGTATAGCCTAGCACCCTGTTTTGTCAAGGAATTTGTGAATAATAGTTAAAGATTTGGAAAAATATATTATTGTGACTATATAAATCATTTATTTCTTGACATTAGACGGACTTTAGTGTTAAAATATTTTTACAGTTAAATTATTATAAATGCGTTGACAAGAAGCTGAAATTTATATTTTTTACAAAAGAGAGCCTTTGCCGTTTGGCTGAAAGCGAGGGTGGTAGAAAAAATTTTGGTACCGACTTTGAGCACCTGTCCAAATAAGGCAGGCGTAAAGCTGCGATAAGGCTTAAATGAGTTTAGGCAATTTGCCTTTTAATTCGGGTGGAACCGTGGGATTTCTCACCCCGAAGTCTTTTTATAGGGACTTTGGGGTGTTTTTTATTTTTATATATTATATGAAAGGAATTTTTTTACTATGATTAAAGTTAATTTACGTGGAGAAGAAAGAGAATTTGAAAAAGGGATAAGCATTGCAGAGCTTGCAAAGAGTATAGGCATGGGGCTTTACAAGGCGGCTTGTACAGGAAAGCTTAATGGTCAAGTGGTGGATTTGCGCACTACTTTAGATGAAGACTGCGACTTGGAGATAATGACATTTGACAGCGACGAGGGTAAAAAGGCATATTGGCACACAGCCTCTCATGTTCTCGCTCAAGCGGTTAAAAAGCTATACCCAGATGCAAAACTTGCCATAGGTCCTGCGGTTGACAATGGATATTACTATGACATTGATTTTGCAGAAAATGTAAGCATGGATATCTTCCCAAAAATCGAAAAAGAGATGAAAGCTATAATTAAGGCAGATTTAGCCATAGAAAGCTTCACACTTTCTAAGGAAGAGGCCTTAAAAGCCAGCGAGGAAGAACCATATAAAATTGAGCTAATAAAAGAGCATGGCGACAAGGGCGAGGCACTGTCTTTTTATAGACAAGGAGATTTTGTCGACCTATGTGCAGGCCCACACCTTATGAGTACAGGTAAACTAAAAGCTGTAAAGCTAACAGCGCTTACAGGTGCTTATTGGCGTGGCGACTCGAATAATAAGATGTTAAGACGTATTTACGGTACAGCTTTTCCAAAACAATCGGCGCTTGATGAGTACCTAGAAAAAGTAGAAGAGGCTAAAAAACGTGACCACGTAAAGCTAGGCCGTGAGCTTGAAATATTCACAACAGCGGAAGATGTAGGGCAAGGACTTCCAATACTTTTACCTAAAGGTGCAAAAATACTTCAAATTTTACAACGCTTTGTAGAAGATGAAGAGGCAAAACGTGGTTGGCAGCTTACAAAAACTCCTTATATGGGAAAAAGCGATATATACAAAATTTCGGGTCACTGGCAACATTACAAATCAGGAATGTTTGTAATAGGTGATGAAGAAAAAGACAAAGAGGTGTTTGGACTTCGTCCTATGACTTGTCCTTTCCAATATCAAGCCTACCTTAGCCGTCAGCGTTCGTACAGAGATTTACCGATAAGATATAACGAGACTTCTACTCTGTTTAGAAACGAGGACAGCGGTGAAATGCACGGTCTTATCCGTGTGCGTCAGTTCACAATCTCAGAGGGTCACTTAATGTGTAGGCCAGAGCAACTTGAGACTGAGTTTAGAGCTTGCCTGGAGCTTGCAATTTATATGCTTAAAACTTTAGGCCTATATGAAGACTTCTCTTATAGGTTCTCACAGTGGGATCCGACTGACACAGAAAAATATATTGGAACAAAAGAGCAATGGGAAGAAGCTCAAGGCGTTATGGAGAAAATCCTTGTAGACCTTGGAATAGACTACAAAATTGGTGTGGGCGAGGCAGCTTTCTACGGACCAAAGCTTGACCTGCAAATTAAAAATGTCCACGGTAAAGAGGACACATTAATCACAATTCAAGTAGACCAAATGCTTGCAGAAAAATTTGGTATGGAGTATGTAGATGTAGACGGGCAAAAGAAAAATCCATACATCATTCACCGCACATCTATAGGCTGCTATGAGAGAACTCTAGCACTTCTTATAGAAAAATACGCAGGAGCATTCCCACTATGGATTGCACCAGTGCAAGTTAAACTATTGCCTATAGCCGACAGACATCTTGATTATGTATACGAGGTAAAGGCATTGCTTGAAGCAAAGGGAATGAGATGTGAAGTCGACGACAGAAGCGAGAAAATCGGCTATAAAATAAGAGAAGCCCAGCTAGAGAAAGTGCCATACATGGTACTAATCGGCGACAAAGACATAGAAAATAATGTTGTGTCGGTAAGACATAGAAAAGACGGAGACCTAGGGCAAATGACAGCCCAAGATTTCGTAGACAAATTAGTGCTTGAAAACGATAGCAAAGAAATAAGATAAAAAATATCTGCAGGATTTTTACTAGAACTTTTTACTCTTCACTAAAAAAAGGAAAACCCCCGACGGGGGTTTTCCTTTTTTTAATGTCCACTGGACATTAAAATTCACCATTCCTGCGTTTTAGAAAGTATTG
>CAYJIA010000076.1:0-7300 GCA_964370115.1 uncultured Eubacteriales bacterium | reverse complement strand
TATTAAATAATATGTTCCAACCTTTTTATATCAAATTTTCCTTACAAACATTGAGGATTTATAAGTTCAAATCTATCGTCCTTGTTTTTTTCGCCCCACTCGCACATCAATTCAAGTATTGGAAAAAGCGTTTTTCCTTTTTCTGTTACAGAATATTCAACTCGTGGTGGAATTTCGCTGTATGCTTTTCTTGTTATCAGGCCGTCTGCTTCAAGCTCCCTAAGCTGATTTGTCAGCGTTTTTTGAGAAACTTGCGTGACAGCACTCATTAAGTCTTTAAAACGCATTGTTCCATCTTCGATAAGCATATATAAAATTATTGGCTTACATTTTCCACCTATCATTTTAAGAGTTATTTCAATTTCAGAGTTTACAATTATCTTATCCATTAGTTACCTTTCTTTCTCTAAGCGAAAAAAATGTGCCTTATTGACTAATTTACTACTCGCTTATATAATAAAAACATCTATTACAGTATTTTATACTATAACAATAAAAATGTCAATTTAAAGGAGAAAACATCATGAAAAAATTAGTTGTAATTACAGGTGCAAGCTCAGGTTTTGGCAAAGCCTTGGCTTTAGAATTTAATAAAGCAGGCTATCCCCTTTTACTACTTGCAAGAAGACTTGAAAAATTAGAAGAACTTAGGCTTGAAAATACTATTTGTGAAAAAGTAGATGTAACTGACAAAGACGCCTTTGAAAAAGCAGTAAGAAAAGCGGAGTCAGTTTATGGCAAAACTGATTTAATCATAAATAACGCGGGAATAATGCTACTTGGAAACCTTGAAAATCAAAACCCACAAGAATGGCAAGACATGTTAAATGTAAATGTTATGGGTGTCATGAACGGTATGCAAATTGTCATGAATGATATGAAGGATAGGCAATGTGGCACTATTATAAATCTATCTTCAATAGCAGGTGTTAAACCTTTTGGAAATCATGCGGCATATTGTGCCACAAAATACGGTGTCGTAGGCCTTTCAGAAGTTGCAAGAGGAGAATTATCTCCATATAATGTCAGAGTTATGAGAATTTGCCCCGGTGCAGTTTCAACCGAGCTTTTAAGCCACACTACAAGTGACGACATTAAAAATGGCTATAATCAGTGGAAAGAATCAACCGGTGTTGGTGCTATTACCGCAGAAGATGTTGCAAAAACCATAAAATTTGCCTATGAACTACCACAAGGTGTTAATTTAAGAGAAATTCAAATAGCCGACACAAAACAAGATGCTTAATATGGAGGCAAATATGCAGTACAGAAAACTTGGAAGAACTAATTTGGACGTAAGCATTATAGGGCTTGGTGGTGAGTGGTTTAATGACAAACCACAAGAGCTTGTAAGTGAAGTAATAAATGCCGCTATGGATAAGGGCGTCAATTATATTGATGTATTTATGCCACAACCCGAAGTAAGAACAGCTATCGGAAAGGCACTTGCAGGGCGCAGAGAAGAGATGCTTATACAAGGGCATCTATGTACGGTAATGCAAAACGGGCAATATGAGCGCACTCGTGATATAGAAAAAACAAAACAGTCCTTTGATGATTTACTTTCTCAGCTACAAACCGACTATATTGATGTTGGCATGATTCATTATGTAGATAGTTTTGAAGATTATGATATTGTTTTTGGTGGTGAAATCATTGAATATGCTAAATCTTTAAAAGAAAAAGGTGTTATTGGCCATATCGGTGTAAGTTCTCATAATCCACTTGTTGCACTTAAAATGGTGGAGAGCGGTTTAATTGATGTTTTGATGTTTAGCATAAATCCAGCATACGACCTTGAAGATGAAAATACCGATGTTATGGAATTAATTGAACACAAAAATCTTGATAAGTCAGAATTGACTATTAACACTACAAGACAAAAATTATACACTGCCTGTGAAGCTCTCGGAGTTGGAATAACAGTTATGAAGGCTCTCGGTGCTGGCACACTGTTAAAGGCAGAAAGTTCGCCATTTGGAAAAGCAATGACAGTTTCGCAGTGTTGTCACTACTCGTTAACACGCCCAGCGGTTACTTCTGTTTTGATAGGCTGTTCAAATGTAGATGAACTTAACCATGCACTTTCTTACCTAGACTGCACAGACAAAGAAAAAGATTACACAGAGGTTTTGAGTGGTACAGAAAAAATTAAAGCAACAGGTAAATGTATGTACTGTAATCACTGCTTGCCATGTCCTTCTAATATCGACATTGCAAGCGTTACGAAATTTTTGGATATAGCACGAGAAAATAGCGAAATACCGCCGACAATAAAATCTCATTATCATTCGCTAAACGCAAATGCAAGCGACTGTATTATGTGTGGGAAATGCGAAAAAAACTGTCCGTTTGAAGTTGAAATTAGAGAGAACATGAAACAGGCAAAAGAAATATTCGGATAAAGAAAAAGGGACTGTGACATAATTCTTATAATGCACAAAATTCGTAGGGGCGAACCTGAGTTGCCTGTCCATAAAGAAACTTTGTGACCACCCCTATAAATCTTGCTTTTTGGCTGATAGCTTGCGATTTTCTGCAGGCTATCAGCTTTTTTTCTTATGCTACTATTTGTGGCATTACATCATTAACACATATTAGCTCTCCAGATTTGTTCAAGATAAAATCGTATGGTGGCTCGGCTAAATCTGTTTCTTTGGTATAGTCTGCAAGATAACCAATGTCACGATAATGGATTTCTACCTTTTGGTTTGCTGTTCTTGAGTATTTAACAGCTTTTTCATGCACTATAATTTTATCGATGAATGTTCTTAATATCTCAGCTGTTAGCTCTGTTAAATCAGTATACTTTTTAGCTCGCTCTATGAATTTATCAGAGTTTGTAAGTGAGCTTTTTAACTTGTCCAAATCACTTTCAAGTTTCGGTATGGTGATTTGGTTTTCTTTTTGTTCAGCTAAATATTCATCACTAAGCTTTCTGTACATTTCTGCAGGAAGCTGTCCAATTACATGATTTTCAAATAACTTTTTAAATAAGTTGTCAAGTTCCTTATTTCGCTTCTGCAATTTTTCAAGCTCTCTTGTTAGATTTTTAATTTGTTGCCTTGTTTCAGCAGTGCTTTTCTTAGCGATAAATTCTACAAACTCTTTTTCTTTCATTCTTGCAAAATGTGTAACCCTTTTGATATCATCTAAAATTATTGTATTAAGATGTTTTTCGGAAATGTAGTGAGTGGAACAAATCATCTTGCCTTTTCTTTTATATTTTGAGCAAGCAAATTTGCTGTTTTTATTTGCTTTTGAACGATGTAATATTAAATTTTCACCGCAATCTGCACAAAACACTAATCCGGCATATATATTAGGTTCGCTAACTTCTTTTCTTCTGCGTTTGCGACCCTCTCTTGTTTTATGCGCAATATCCCATAGTTCTTGCTCGATAATTGCCGGGTGAGTATCCTCAAATATTAACCAATCTTCTTTAGGTTTTTGAACTTTTGTTCTGTCTTTAAAAGATTTTGTAGTAGTTTTAAGACTCACAGTATGACCAAGATAAATTTCATTATCCAATATATTTCCGACTGTTCTGCTACACCAATAATAAGGATTTTCTATATCAAGCGATGTTAAAACAATGCCGGTTTTGTTAAAATAATGGTTTGTCGGATTAATATATTCTCTTTTGGTAAGTTCATTTGCAATTTGACTTATCCCTCTACCCTCAGCACAGAGTGTGAAAATTGCCTTAACAATATGTGTAACTTCTTCATCAATTTCAATCTGCTTAGAATTGTCAGCACATTTTTGATATCCGAATGCTGCCCTTGTAGCAACTCTTTCACCTTTTTCTGCTAATGCCCTGCGAACTTGCCTTTGCTTTTTACTACAATCTTTTGCATGCATTTCGTGGAATAATCCTCTAAATGGCAGGAAATCATCAATCCCATAAAGGCTATCAACATTATCACCGATTGAAATAAATCGGACATTATTATCAGGGAATGTGTCCTCAATAAGTTCAGATAATTTCCTTGCACCCCTCGTGAGTCGGCTAATATCTTTTATTATTAAAACTCCAACTTGTCCTGTTTCGATTAAACTCATCACCTCTTGCCACGCTGGGCGATTTGTATTTGTCCCACTATATCCATCATCAAATTTCAGCAGACAATTTGTAAAACCGTTATCTTTTGCATATTTTTCTAAGATAAGTTTTTGGTTTTCAATGGAATTTGAAACTCCATCCTTTGAGTCCTCTTGGCTTAATCTTGCGTATAAAATTGTATATAGTTCTTTGTTTTTGTTTGATTTTTTCATAATTAAATTTCCTTTCAATAATCAATTATTTTAGAGTCAAAATCAAACTGAATACGAGCAGATGTTTCTGCAACAATCATTATACTCGTATCAGTTTGAAATAGCTATCACTAAAAGCAACAAGATTTTTACTCTTGTTTTTCTAAGTCTATATCTATTATTTTTAGCATTTTTTCGGTTGGGTTGCTCTCTACCTCAAATGGGAACACAGAGCAGACTGTAAATGATTTCCCATCTACCCACATAAGTCTTTCAAGTGTGATATTGTCATCGTTTTTTATAATCTGAGTATCTTCAAAGGCTCTGTGTTTTTTACCATTTTGGTCGCTTACCCAATCCAAATCTCGTGTTTCATAAGCTCCATAAACCCCATTTTCTACATAGTATTTATTTTCATTTTTTATTTCTCTCATTAAATTTTCCTCCTAAATTAAAAACCACTACCTGACCGTTGGTAGCGGTTTAATACATTGTCATTTCAAAATTCTGTTGTTCTTCGTGGTCATCAGCTTTATGACCTTGTGCAATTTTCTTTGCTTGGTTTTTGCCAAAGCTTTTTTATCAGTGGTATAAACTTTTTTAGGTGCTACTGGTTCATCATTTAAGATAGCATCTGTAGCTGTGGCAACACCCATAGTAGTAGCAACAATGTCGCCAATACCCAAGTTAGTAGTGTCGCTTCCAAACTCCAACTTAGTCTGGGCAATCGGAATTTCGGCGTAGAAAAGGCTTTCCCTCTCTTGCTCCCAACCTGTGACAATGTCCTGTTCAATGTCTGCAATTCCTGTATCATCGTATCGAATTTCTTCGTCTGCTCGCTCACTGTGTAATGGCTCGGCATCTCTTTCAGCCTGTCCAATATCTGATGTTCTGTTTGGAACAAGTTGTACTGCACTTTGCTCTGATACTGCAACTCCTCGGTTATCAACTCCAACTGTTGCAATATTTCCTGTTGTAATAGTGGTAATTGTGTCTGTACCTCTTGTGGTTTGTTGCGCTGTTTGAGTTCTTCCAAGGATAATTTTTTCTCTGATTCTAAATTCATTTTCCATATTCTCCTTTAAATATTTGTCCTCGTGTAGCCTGTGGTCACGGCATTTTTGCCCCTGCTCGGTGGTATAGGTTATATATTTTCTCGTGTCACTCCACTGGATTTTGTATCCCTCAGATTCCATAAGTTCTATAAACATAGCCTTGCTTGTGGCATATTTCATACAGTCATCTATGGTGTTTATGAGTTTCATTTTCCAACTTTCACCTTTCATAGCGGAGCGATACTCCCTTGGGCTCATACCCTTACTTCTCTGACTCTTTTGATATTTTTGTAGTGGTGTATCTCCAAATTTCATACACAACTCGTCGTTCACCATTCGGTGCTGTACCAAGTCATCGTGATTTTGGTGTAGCTTTTTCCCTGTTTCAAAGCTAACTGAATTCACGAGAATGTGGTTGTGGAGATTGTCAGTGTTACAGTGGGTTGATATTAATACCTCAAAGTTGGGGAATTGTTTTGCGACAAATTCGAGTCCAAGTTGATGAACTCTGTCTGCTGTCAGCGTTGTATCCTCTGGGAATGACTGTACGAATTGATAAAATTGACGGTCTGAAGTTTTCTTGTGTTGCTGTTTTGTAATGAGCATTTCAATGTAACTTGTACTGACTTGGCAGTTAAAACCACTGTTGAGATATCGCCCATCACAACACCTCCAATGCTCGTCTTAATTCAGAATAAATATTGCCTATTTGTTCAGCTACATCATCTAAACTAAGCACTTGTAACTTCTCCATATTGGTAAGCACAGTGAGTTGATTTAGGTTTCTGCCAATAGCTTTTAACTCCATAACCATTTGTGGAAGTCCCTCTATCACAATAATTTCTTTATCCAAAGCTGATTTTGTAATGTAGTCTGTTACAGTTAAATTTGCGCATTTTGCTTTGCGTTTTATTTCCTCCAAATCTCTTTCAGATATACGGAATGCGTAATTTTTGTTTTTGCTATTTTTCATTAAATCCCTCGCTTTCATAAAATTTATATGGGTGAAAATATAGTGGGTGTGGGCTACTGCCCGAAAAGGGGTGTGGGTACTCCCGCCGAGCTGCGTTCGCCGTATAGGCGAATGCTATGCTCGCCCCTCCCGAAGGAGGGTTTTATAAGCGATTACATCTCAAAGGTGCGTGTATTTGTAGTTGTAGTAAGTTTTATCACAGAAAAATATGCCTTTGTGGGTGCGTGTTTGGGCGAACAAATCGCCTGTGTTGGGTTTTGTTGCATTGGGTGGGATTGTATCCCTACGAGATGTTTTAAGTGGCACAAAGGCTGTTATTTCCTTGTGTACGACTGCTGTTTTCTCGATCTATTATGCTGGGGTGGTGTAACTGCCCTAAGAGAAGAGTTAGGCTCTCGAACGCTGTTCATTTAGGGGGCAACTCGGCTCAAAATTGATTCTGGCAGGGGCGATAGGGCGATTATTTTAAGAGCCGATTTTTATCGCCACTTTCGACATTTTGCTTTAGTATATCAATAATTCTGTTCCCATTAGATTTGCGAATATTGCAGTAAACACCAGCGTTTTCAAGACTTTTTGAAAGTCTGCGAAGTATCTTAGTAATGATTTTATTGGAATAATTATCGCCGCTCTCTAAAGATACAAGGGTCGATAATTCGGTTGGATTTGTACTCCAAAAATCAACGCCTTCCATTAATTTTTCAATAGCTTTTACAACCTTGCTGTCCTTAATATTTAGCTCGCTCATACTATCAGAAAGTAAAATCCAAATATCATCTTCGCCACGTTGCAACTCAATTTCACGCTTTTGAACATCTCTACCAACTAAATGTAGTGTGGCATATTCTTCGCCACGAGTATCTTGAGCAAGAACAATCATTGTGTCAGCTGCACCTTGTAAACCAGTTGAGCCAGTGATTTGATTAAAAATATCATTATCTTTTTGTTTTCTAAGGTGATGCACTAATACGATTGCAATTTTGAATTCATCAGCAAGATTTTTTAGAATAGTGAT
>CAYJIA010000075.1:0-7306 GCA_964370115.1 uncultured Eubacteriales bacterium | reverse complement strand
GGTAGCTGATATTATTTCAAGTGGTGGGATTGGTTTCTTTTCGGTGTTATTCATTTGCATTTACCTCCGTATTTTGTGAATTGGTAATGTAATCAAAGATTGCTTGTTCCTCGATTAGCACTCGGTTTCCAGACTTTAGGTGTGGCAGTTCGCCACTTTTCACAAGTCTGCGTATCTGAAATTCTGTAAATCCATCTATCAGCTTTGCTGATTGCCTAATTGTGAGTAGTTTTATTTGTTTATTCATAAGGTTTGTCCTTTCAAATTTTAATTGTGTGAGTTGCTGTTTCCCCAATATAGTTTCCTAAGAGGTTACCTTGCGTGGCACTTTCTTGTGTTCTGCTCTTGGTATGCTCGCTTGAAAGGTCTTGGCATACTTCCCTAAGTCAGTAGTTATATTGGACAGTCATTTAATTGTGTTTTTATAAATCAACGTTGTTTTATGTTTATAATTGTAGCTGATTTTAAGGCTATTTCCCGTATGTCCGATAACTCGGATTTTTCGGCAAAACGCAAAAAAATCCGAAATTTCGGATTTGCTCCAAAACATCGGATTTATAGCTTATAAACGATATTAAATTGTAAAAAGGGGCAAGAAAAAAGCACCTATTGACATCAAAACATCAATAAGTGCTCCCTACGAATTATTCTTTTCTTCTCTAAAAAGTATTGCTTAATACTTTGTTAATATCATCATCAAACAAAACTGCCTGCCCCGTAATTTCTTTAGCACAAATCGCCTCACCTACATTTATACTTGCAAAAACGGCGTTTTTGTTGCTATAAGTCATCTGCCAAAAAGGGTATTTAATGATTGACGGTGTATTAAAACCGACACCAAGTTCCAAAAATAAGACCTTTTTACCTTTGCTTTCTTTGATAAATTTTTCATATCGAGACATAGCGTTATCCCAGCCATCGTCCTGAACAAAAGCACTATCTTTACGCAGATTTGTTGTCATTGGCTTTCCGCATATTGGACAGTATGGTATTAGTTCGGTCGGTATTTTGAAGTCTTGCTGTTTTTCTACCATTTCGTAAATAAGTTCTTTATTATCGTATGTTTTGTTGTGGCAAGGCACAGAACATTGTAAAAGTCCGTAATCGCCTTGTGTGTAAAATAAACGCTCTTTGTCAAAGCCTGTGCTTTGAAATATATGGTCTACATTGGTGGTGATAATAAAATAATCTTTGCCCGACACAAGTTTCAGCAAATTCTCATAGGTAGCATTTAGACCTTGTTCATAGCGGTTGTAGTAAATATGACGGCTCATATATCCCCAAAATTCTTCTAAGGATTTATGAGGATAAAATGCCGCCGAGTACATATCTCTAAAGCCGTATTTCTCTATATAATCAGAGAATAATCGCTCAAATCGCTCGCCTGTGTAAAGTAGTCCGGCAGATGCTGAAAGTCCAGAACCTGCACCTATAACAACAACCTCTGCATCATCTATGGCTTTTTTTAGCTTAGCAATCTTCTCCGAGTAACTCTCGATAGATGGTGTAGTCTTTTTCTTTAAAAACATTAAATATCACCTCGATTTCACTATTAGTTTCCTGCAATACTTCTTTGACTGTATTAACTGCAATTTCAGCCGCTCTATCATTAGGGAAATGAAACTCTCCTGTTGAGATACAGCAGAAAGCTATGCTTTTTAGTTTTTGTGCTACCGCAAGTTTTAAACAGTTACGATAACAGTTCGCAAGGAGTTCACAGTCTTTTTTTGACAACCTTCCACTGATTATCGGTCCGACCGTATGAATGACATATTTACTCGGTAAATTATAGGCTTTTGTAATTTTAGCAACACCTGTTTCTTCCTCATGTCCTTGCTTTTTCATTATCTCGTCACAATCTCGTCGAAGTTGTAGCCCAGCTACTGAATGTATCGCATTATCAATACAGCCGTGGCAAGGTATAAAACAGCCTAAAAGAGCGGAATTCGCTGCATTAACTATGGCATCTATTTCAAGTGTTGTGATATCGCCTTGCCAAAGATATATCCTACCATTTCCTTTTGTGGGTGTTAAATCGGATATATTCACTGTACCCTTTGACTTTATCTCCTCGCACAAAAATTCATCTTGAAGTGTCAAAAACTGCTCATCAATCGGCATTGGTGGGCGAACATTCATCAAAGAGCGAAGTAACCTGTGTTGCTCATCATAGCTATGAGGGAACTTTTCGGCATCACTTTTGTATCTTGGCATTTCATCTATCAGTATTTTATTTAAACTTATCAGTTTTTCTAATCTTGTCACTTCTATATCCTCCGAACAGCTTTATTTGGGCATACTTCAAAGCAATTTCCACAATGCAAACAGTTGCTTTGATTTATCACTGCTTTACCATTCTGGGTGTTAATGCAGTTTTGTGGACATGAATTTTGACACACACCGCAAGCAGTACACTGCTCGGTTATCACATAACCACTTGTATTAGTTACTTCTTTGCCAAACGAAAAACTTTCTCTAAAAATAGGGCGTGCCGATAAGTCAAAAAACTCACCATCACCCTCATAAATATTAAAAACTGTGAGTGCTTTTCGACTTTCTTCACTTTGGTAAATATCATTCATATAGCTGTTTTCTGTAAATATTAACCCAAGCAACTCGCTGCCGATTTCTTTCGCCTTGCCCCTAATAGTTATAGATTTTGAGGACATAGTATCCTCACCTTTAAAGCCTGTAAGCGATATATTTTCATTTTGTTTTAGCCTTTTATAAAAAGACTTGCCTTTTGCTGTTAGAAAATATAGCCCCTTATCATCGGCGAGCATCATATCAATTACGCAGGTAATCGGATTACCATTATCATCAGCAGTGGCAAGGACTACCGAGTGTATTTCATCTTTTAGGTATTTTAAATAATCAGTCAATTTTTTCACCTTTCCTATTATAACTTTAAGGCTATCCTATCGAACATTTCGTGTAAATGATTGTAGTAGTGAGTAATACACATCACTTGCCGTCGCCCCTCAAAATTGGAGTCAAAGGTTTATACAGCAACATAGTAATTATAGACAATCCAAATCCTTTAAGCAAGTTAAACGGAACCACGTTCCAAAGCATTACATCGAATTTGCTATTGATAAACGGAATGAACTCGCTAAAAGATGCAATTAGTTGCTCAAGCGGCATGAAGTTTTCAAACATTGGGAATAATATAAAATAATTTGTAAATCCTGCAACTAAAGCCATAGTGATACTGCCAAGCACACAAGCTATCAAAGCCGCTCCTCTTGTTTTACGCCTATGGTAAATCAGTCCTGCAACAAAAACAAAAGATGCTCCCATTATAAAGTTTGCAAATTCGCCAACGCCGGCTGTGCTTGTTGACAGAAGTTGTAAACTATTTTTAATAAACTGAACGATAACCCCTGCAATCGGACTAAATGCAAAAGACGCAATTAATGCCGGTAAATCCGATATATCCATTTTTGCAAATGACGGCGATAGAGGTATGCTTATCTCTATAAACGCAAGTAAATATGATATTGTAGAAAGCATCGCTATTGATATCAAGGTGCGTGTGTTCATTATTTGTGTTCTTGTTTTTTGTATATTTGCTGTTTTCATAAAACTCCTTTAGAAGAATATGTGGAAATTAAGTAGCCCTATCCAAAAAATCGGACAGGGCTACTTTCATATCTTCTTTCATCCGGACTATACCGTCGGCTTCGGAATTGCACCGAATCAGCCTTTCGGCTCGTGGGCTTTACCACCGGTGGGGAATTGCACCCCGCCCTGAAGACTTAATTTCATTTAAAATAAATCTGTGTTCTTAGAACTTGCCGTTTTCGTTTGCCCAAGTGGACTCGTCTGCAATGGTTTCCATTACATCCCAGTGCTCGGCAATTTTTCCGTTTTCAACTCTCCACAAATCGTAGTAAGCTGTTGGCTCTCCTGCGTATGTTCCCTCGCTCACTGCAAGTACAAAGTTACCGTTTGCCAATACCATATGAACTTCGTCATATATCATTTCAATTCCGGCTTCTGCAAGAGCGCCAAGTGCGGCATTAAGTCCTGATAATCCGTCTGCTATCGCAGGGTTGTGCTGAATATAGGCATCTCCCTCAAAATATTCGGGTGTTTTATCAAGGTTGTTTCCTTGCATTACGTCATATAAGAAATTTTCGATAAGTTCACGATTTTCCTCTGTTTTATCAAGGTCAGTAATTTCTGCCACTCCATCAGTTTGAGTGTGCCCTGAAGGGTTAGGCTCTGTTACAAAAGCAAGGTTATCCCAATGCTCTGCAATTTTTCCGTCTTCAAAACGGAATATATCAAAGGCTACTTGGTCGCCCATTCCTGCAAAATTATAAAGGTTGTGTAGGAATACATAATCGCCATCTTCAAATGCACGAATGTTTTCTACTGTTGTTTTAACTTCAGCAGAACCTAAATATTCAACTGAACCGACAAATGCTTCTCTACCTGTACCGTATGCAAGGTTATGTTGGATATAGTCCTCTGTAAGTAAATTTTCGGCTACTGTTGTATCTCCACTTGCAAAACTGTCTATAAGCGACAATGCTTTTTCTGTGTTGCTTTGCTCTACTGGTGTTTCTTCCTGTGTATCATCCTCCGCCTGTGATTGTTCGTTTTCAACTTGTGAACTACTCGGTGGAGTGTCTTGCTCCGACTCACTTGGGGTAGAATTGCACCCAACAAGTGCAGTGCTCACTACTAATGTAGCAAGTATAAGTGCTAATAATTTTTTCATTGTAAAATCCTCCTAAGATTGTTTAAAGTATCTGCGAGCAAGGAAAAACTATGTATTCAAAAGTTGTCTTGCTCGCAAATATTATATTGCTATGCAAATTATAGGCTGTATTCGCTTGGTGGGTTGCCTGAAAAATCAGCAATAACCGCTTTTGCATTTTCAAGATAGAACACTTCAAAAATTGGATTATCCGCTGTTTGATATTGTCCTTTTACAATTTCGTTTGCCATACAAGCTTCTTTTACTGCCATGTTGTTTTCAAAAACAACTTTGCCATTTAGTCTAATCCAAGCAAATGTAGGAGAGGAAACCGAAATTTCTACATTTGGATTGCTCTTAATATCCTTGTAGACATCTTTTGTGTTGTTGGTGCAAAACCATAGCTTTCCGCCATTTTCAAAGCAGAACATAAATGGACGACATTTAGCTTTCCCGTCTGTTCCTACCGTTGCAAGATACTGCACAGGGTTTTCTTGTAAAAATTTAACTACTTCTTTCATTTGAGATTACCTCCAAAAATTTTAATTAAGTATTGCGAATCATGATTACATGTGTTATTATAATCTCATAGGAAAATAAAAACAAGTACGATTTTTTATGATACTACTATCAAATATGATACCTAAAGGAGTAAAATTATGGCAGTTGATTTATTTGGAAAATGCCCGTATGTCACTACACAAAAGCTTTTGTCAGGAAAGTGGTCGATTTATATTCTGCATTTATTGTCTGAAAAAACTATAAGATTTAATGAACTTTTACGCTTGATGCCCGAAGAAATGACACATACAACTCTTTCTCGACAACTAAAGTTGTTAGAGCAAGAGGGGCTCATTGTCCGAAATGAGTTTAGAACAATCCCGCCAAAGGTTGAGTATGAACTTAGCGATATTGGAAAAAGATTTTTACCAGTATTAGACGCACTTAAAGACTGGGGCAACGAGTATATAAAACATATTGGAAATATAAAGTTAAAATAGGGGTGAAACTATGCTAACAGAACTTACTTTAGGCGAAAAACTCAAAGATTTAAGGCTTGCGAAAGGTTACAAGAACACCGACGACCTTGCAAAAGCTGTAAATATTCCTAAAACTACCCTTAACGATTATGAAAATGATGAAAAAAACCAAGATGTAGGCTATTATAACCTTGTAACCCTTGCAAAGTTTTATGATGTGTCTATGGATTGGCTTTTAGGCTTATCCAGTGTGGAAAAGCATTTAAACACTGCTTATAGCGATTTAGGACTTAGCGATAACGCAATAGATATTTTGAAATCCAACAGTATTAACACTCGTTTGCTCTCTGAAATCATAGAACACGAGCATTTTGCAGACTTAATGGCTGATATAGAGTTATATGTTGATAGCATAATATCCATTCAAATTAGTTCGGTAAACTCTGTTGCTGGCACTGCTAAAGACAAAATCAAAGGCGAATACAACCCAAGCGACAAAGAATATATTATGCGTTCACTTGAACGTGCTAAAATCAAGGAAGATAGATATTTCCATTCGATTATACACGAAGATATTGATTTAATCGCCGATGATATACGCAAATTACATAAGGACAACAAAAAAGACATTCACGTTGCAAATGATGAAAACGCAGGAATTACCATTTTATCAAATCTGCTGAACCGTCTAAGTGGTATAAAAGGCAATAAAAACGAAATGATGTTACAACTTGTTCCTGTTATCTTTGGTGTTGAACTACATAAATTATCCCCATTAGAAAAGCAAACATTACTTGGTGTAATTCAAAAAGGGCAGAAGAACTTGAAAAAACTATAATCTTCATTCCCCCTAAAGGGATTT
Organism: uncultured Eubacteriales bacterium; assembly: GCA_964370115.1. GTDB lineage: Bacteria > Bacillota > Clostridia > Oscillospirales > Acutalibacteraceae > SIG603. The sequence goes on along the minus strand of CAYJIA010000075.1, from coordinate 756 downwards.
AACACATTTTTTATTCCATATCAAGGGTAAATACACAAGCTACGCTTGCCCTTGACATTCCATAAAAAATGCGTATTTAGGCAATTAAGGGGGAATGAGATATTTTGTGCCATAAGCACCCAACTATAAGAAAACAGCTAACTGACTTTGTTTTGTCGGTTAGCTGTCCTTGTTTTATGCGTAGAGTATATCAGCGAAGATGATTTCTTCAATTTGTGCAATGATGTTATTCATTCGTCCGACCCAAAGTAACTGGTCTTGTGACTTGAGTTCTTCTGTCACACCTTGACTTTCTTTATATTGAGGGATAAGCCTATCAAGTAACTGTTGTGCTTCCTCATTTACATCACGCAAGTGGGAGTGTAGTTCGCCACTAAGTAGCAGATGATTATACAAAGGACTTCTATGTTCTTTGAGATAGGTTTCACGCATCATTCCGTATTTTCCTAAAGGTCTTTCATCAACTGGCTCGGTATCTTCATCAAACTGTCCGAAGTCTGGTACATAATAATCGCCAACCTTGATATATTTTCCACCCATTTTTTCAAATATGCTTTGTGCCATTGTAATTTCTCCTTTTATCGTTATAATATTATGATTTATAGTTTTCTAAGCAATCTGTTGTCATCATATATTATTGTTTGTTATTGTAATCTAAGTTTTTGAACATAAATAAATGTTACCATTTAGCACGTTCGTCCTCCGAGGGACGCCAAGGGCAATCTGTATGATGAAGTGCAACGAGTTTCGTTTGAA
>CAYJIA010000074.1:5497-7344 GCA_964370115.1 uncultured Eubacteriales bacterium | reverse complement strand
GACGTAGCCTATGCCACTGTCAGAAATTTTGTCTTGAAATTTGAACGCCTAGGGCTTTTAATTTCTCAAAAATTTTCTAACAGGGTAAAGTATCAAATTAAGTTTTAGCAGAGCTCTAAAAGCAGGGTTCTCACGTCGCAAATATGTGTTCCGTCGTTATTTTCACAGGACAAAACCAAGTCGTTTAGGCCTTTTTCTATCTTAATTTCACCCAGTTTTAGCTCTTTAAATTCTTTTGTATATGACTCTTCCCTTTTGACAAAATCCCTCATGGGGTCAAGGGAGGGGTCAAATTCTTTTTGTATTTTTTCACTGCAAAACTCGTCTTTGCACGAAAGTTTCAAGGTTTTTCCGACCGAAGATTTCTTGCAGGTGTAAAACACACTTGCCTTGTATGTACCGCTTTCATTTACGCTTGCGGTCCATTTTATCTTGTCTTTATCATCGTCCCAATTTATCAAATAAGAACAATTCGGGTGCACACTGCTCCATGTAATTTTGCCCTCGGGGTTTGAGTCTTGCACGTTTAAATATGCCTTTTTGCCCTTATACCCTATTGGCAAATACCTTGTTTCAAACTCTTTTGGTATCTCGTCTTCTATAAAATTTTCGCAAGACTTTCTAAGTTTTTCTGCCATAACAGAATTTTCTTCGGCTATATTTTTATTTTGGCCTATATCATTTTCTAAATCATATAATTCATTTTGAGAATAAAGATATCTATACTTTTGATTTCGCACCGACAGTTTAATTTCATTACTGCTCTCAAGTGCAAATATCTCGCGCTCTGCGATATCTTTTTTCTCATTTAAAAGATAGTCGCTTAAATCAATACCATCAAGCTTTTTACTTGTCTTGGGATTTATCCCACAAAGTGCCGTCATAGTCGGCAGAATATCCATAGTAGAAGAAAGCTGTGAGACCTTTGTATTTTGTGGAATTTTTCCATGCCAAGTGATACTGCACGCCGTTTTAACAGAGCCCTCATCAATTCCGCCTTTCATTCCCTTTAGTCCTGCATTGTACCTCACACTGCCCGTGGGGCCGTTGTCCGACAGGTACATGACTATTGTGTTTTCAAGCAGATTTTTTTCTTTTAGCGTGTCCATAACTCTGCCCATGTTCCAGTCTATGTTTTCGCACATGGCAAGCACGGTTTTTGTTATGTCTATATTTTCTTTTTCGGGCTCGTCGGCACGACTTATAAGCTCTTTGTCTTTGAACCTATCATAAAATTCGTCCGTAATTTGATACGGCGAGTGAGGCGTGTTGTATGGAATATAGCACAAAAACGGATTTTGGGCGTTTTCATTAATAAAATCTATGGCGTGGTTTGTCACATCGTCTATAATAAAGCCCTCGCCTTTTACCTCTGTTCCGTTGTGGTCTAATGTTGTATCGAAGTAATACCCCCAGTGACCGCAACAAAAGCCGTAAAACTCGTCAAAGCCTCTGGCGTTTGGGTGATAAGGATATAAAGAACCGCTGTGCCATTTGCCAAAACAGCCTGTTTTATAGCCTGCCTCTTTATAGATATCGGCTATTGTTGTTTCGTCCAAGTTTAGGTATTCCGCCTTTTTGGTCACGCCGTACACACCCGTTTTTATAAACTGCCTACCAGTAAGAAGCTCGGCACGAGTAGGCGCGCAAAGTGGACAGGTGTAAAAATTTTCCATCTGAGCGCCGTCTACTTCAAGCTTGTCTATTACTGGCGTACTAAGGTTTTTATTCCCAGTCTTGCTCAAATCACCATAACCCTGGTCGTCGGTTAAAAATATGATTACATTAGGTTTACGCATAAAATCCCCCTTGATTTTAAGTAATAAGTAACAGTGAACCACAATTCC
>CAYJIA010000074.1:0-5397 GCA_964370115.1 uncultured Eubacteriales bacterium | reverse complement strand
CAATTCTCAATTCTCAATTCTCAATTACTATATATTCCTCGACAAGATGCAACATTTTAAGGTCTACCAGTGCATGAACTTTTAGCCCTGTTTCCACATACTCTTCTTCCATTATGACGCCGTCTTTTCTTATCTGTGCCGCAAGCGCACTTTTTTCAAACGGAATTAACAGTCGCAATTCCTTTTGCTTTTCAGGCAAGGCTTCTTCTATTGCAACAAGCAGGCTTTCTATACCAAAGTTTTTAGTAGCACTTATTTTTACGCTGTCCTTAATTCTCGGTGCCTCGTCTTGTAAATTATTATCTTCTACCAAGTCCCATTTATTTAGCACCGTAATAATCGGTCTGTCCTTTGCCTTAAAGCTGTCTAGTAGCTCGTTTGTCACCTCTAAATGCGCCATTGCCTCGGGGTTTGATGCATCGCACACATTTAATACGATGTCCGCAAACGCCGCCTGCTCTAACGTAGACTTAAAAGATTCCACAAGGTGATGAGGAAGCCTTCTTATAAGTCCTACCGTGTCAATTAACATGATATTTTTTCCGTTTGGAAGCTTCAGCGCCCTTGCAGTCGGGTCAAGAGTCGCAAAAAGTTTATCCTCAGAGAGTACTCCTGCATCTGTCAAAAGATTCATCAGTGTCGATTTTCCCGCGTTTGTGTATCCGACAATTGCAGCTGAAACAACACCGTCTTTTTCACGTCGTCTTGTTATTTCGCTACGATTTTTTTCAACTTCTTTTAAGGCCGCCCTTAAATTATCTATTCTTCTTCTTATATGCCTTCTGTCGGTCTCAAGCTTTGTTTCACCTGGGCCTCTTGTGCCTATACCGCCGCCAAGCCTTGAAAGCTGTATGCCCTTTCCCGAAAGTCTTGGCATCATATATTTTAGCTGGGCAAGCTCTACTTGAAGTTTACCCTCTTTTGTGATTGCTCTTTGTGCAAATATATCAAGAATGAGCATGGTTCTGTCTACCACTCGCACGCCTGTTTCGTGTTCAATATTCCTAATTTGTGTCGGACTGAGTTCCCTGTCAAAAATCATTACGTCTATGTCTTCGTCCTGACAAAGCTGTCCAAGCTCTTTTACCATTCCACTTCCCACACAGGTAGCGGTTTTTACGGCAGGTCTTTTTTGAATTTTTGTCGCAATTGGCAGGGTTCCACTGCTTTTTGTAAGCTCCCATAACTCGTCCATAGAGCTTTCGGCGTCGTAGTCTCCAGTGTCAACTGCAACCAAAAGTGCCCTTTGTATTTCTATTTCGTTTTCATACAACATATTTTTCCTCTTTATCTATACGGCAGTAGGGAACGACTTTGTCGCTCCCTACTCTTTTGTTTTTAATGTTCGTTTTACTCGTCTGCAATCTCAACCGCGCCGACTGCTTCGTCTTCGCTTAAAAATTTCTTAATTAGCGGAACACTTGCCACTGCACACACGATAAATGCTATAAATCCGATTGTTTTTCTCATTTTTACATTCAGTCCAAGCAAAATTCCAAATGCCAATACGCATACTTTAAGAAGTGCAAGGTCTGTGAGGTCCATTTTTTTAAAGAAACATGATGCTTTGTAGATAAATTTATCCATGTTTACCACTCCTTTTTTAATTATATTATCACATAATAACAGAAAATGAAAGTAGTATTTTAAAAAAATTATATCAATTCTGGTTTATAGGTTGGAACAATTTCAGAAACCAAGTTTTTCATGTCGTGAGACTCCATTTTATATGCGTTTTCAAGTGCCTCTAACTGCACCGTAAACTTGTCGTCGTCCATTTCTATGGGCTTTGCGACAAAAATCATATTGTTTGCAGTTTTTTTAAGTCCCTCTTCTGCCATTAAGAGTTCTTCATACAGTTTTTCACCGGGTCTTAGTCCCGTGTACTCTATCATTATATCGACATCGGGTTCATATCCTGAAAGCTTTATCAAATTTTTCGCCATATCGGCTATTTTCACAGGCTCGCCCATGTCGAGTACCATGATTTCACCATTTTTCGCATAATAACTAGACTGCAACACCAGCGACACCGCCTCTGAAATAGTCATAAAATACCTTATGATATCGGGGTGAGTAACCGTCACAGGGCCGCCTTGCTCTATCTGTCTTTTAAAGACAGGAATTACACTGCCGTTACTGCCCAAAACATTGCCAAACCTAACTGCTGTGAAAATTGTTGTTTTAGATTTACGGCTAAGCATTTGTATAACCATTTCACAAAGTCTTTTTGATGCGCCCATAATATTCGTCGGGTTAACTGCCTTGTCGGTTGAAATCAAGATAAAGTTCTTTACTCCGTATTTTATTGCCATACTACCCATTTTAAGTGTGCCAAACACATTATTTTTAATAGGTTCATTAGGGCTTGTTTCCATTAAAGGAACGTGCTTATGAGCCGCCGCATGGAAAACCATATCTGGCCTATAAGTTTTTAGCACATCGTCTATGCGAGCCGTGTTTCTTACAGAGCCTACAAGAGCAACTAAATTTAGCTTCGGAAATGTCTTTTGAAGCTCAAGCTGAATGTCGTATAGATTATTTTCGTAAATATCAAAAATAATCAGCTGGCGCGGACTGCTCTTTGCAATTTGTCTACATAGTTCAGAGCCAATAGACCCGCCACCACCTGTAACCATTACTGTTCTACCCTTGATATGCTCCAGAATTTCTCTTACATTCACAGGAATTTGATCCCTGCCCAAAAGGTCGGTGATTTCGACACTTCTAAGGTTAGAAATGCTTACATCTCCCGATATAAGTTGATTTATTGCAGGCAAAGTTTGCACTTTACATCCTGTTCTACTACAAATTTTTAGTATCTCGCTTTTCTCTTTTGGAGATATATTTGGTATAGCAAATAAGATTTTTGTTATTCCATGACTTTTTACCATTTCAGGTATAGTGTGCCTGTCACCTACAACGCTTACTCCATACAAAATTCTACCAATTTTATTTGGCTCGTCATCTATTATACATTTTATCTTAGTGTTTACCGCTGACGAGGACACTATATCGTGCATTAGCGTTTTACCCGCGTGTCCCGCGCCTATAATCATTATATTTTCCTGTGGCAAATTGGGGTCACTTCTTGTTGCGCCAAACTGGAAAGATCTTAAAATTCTGTAAGAAAATCTTATGCCTATGGTAAACAAAAAGCTCAAAGCCGTTCCAAAAACATAGTAAGAGCGTGGCACGCTTACGCCCAAAATCAAAGCCTCTACTATATATACAAAAAATAAAATTGCAAAGGCGAGCACTTCTCTTATAAGCTCTGATTCGCCTACAAATCGCCAAACACTGTTATATAAATTAAATAAGAAAAACACTATCACCGTACTCACACCAAACACAGTAGCCGAAAGTAGATAGTCGTTTAGGTATTCCGATGTTATAATGTTAAATGTAAAGTCAAGTCTAATCCAAAGAGCCGCAAAAAAAGCGACCAGTACACACACAAAGTCAAAAAAAGCGATTAACGCTGCCCTGCGAACCCACAGCCTATCTCGAAACTTGGATTTTGAGTTTTTATTCAAATAAAAAACCCCCTTAAAAATTCAAAAGTAAATAATAATAGTTTATCAGTTTTCCTTGCATTATATCATTATATGGCAAAAATTACAATATTTTTATCATATTTTGCCTACTTCAAGCCTCCAAAAACGCAAAAAACGACAACTCCTGCGTGCTTTTGCACAATTCGCGATTAAATGTTGAAAATATTTTAAATATATATTATAATTATGGTAAATTTTGGAAAATTGGAAAAATAGTTTTAGAGGGGTGAATTTTATGAAGTTTGGCAAATCAGTGCTGTGTTTTGCACTTTTGTGTTTTACCTTTTTCTTTGGAGTATCCGCAAACGCAGACGCCTCAATGCCAAAATTTTCTACAGAATTTTCAACCCTAAGCCCCGAACGCGGAGACAGCATCAAGGTAAAAATCAATGTCGAAAACAGCTTGGATTTATCCGCCTTTATACTAGACCTTGACTATAATGAAGAAGTGCTTGAGTTTAAATATGTCACCTGTCGTATGGATGGATATTTTGAAGAGCACGACAACGGTAGTTTAACGCACTTTGTCTTTGCAAGCACCGAAATCAGCAATTTTTCTGGCGCACTTGTGGAGTTTACCTACGCGGTAAAAGAAGATATCGCCGACAGTCTTACCCAAATAGATGTGACGGTAGAGGACTTAGTAAACAAAAGCCTCACCGAGATAGAGCATAAATACATATCCCAAAACACCGCCGAGGTGCAGGCACTGCCGTCGGGCGAGGCGCTTCTACTTCATCTTATCCCCTCAGCAGGCGAGCTTTCTCCTGCGTTTTCACCCGATATTTTCAGCTATGAAATAGACGTCCCATACAGTGTAGAAGATATGGAATTTTTAGCACAGGTAAGTGACGGTGCTGGTTACTCTATAAACCGAAAAAATCTTGGAAGTGGTGGCAGCACCACAGAATTTGTGGTTAAAGTGGTCTCAGAAGACGAAAGCACCGAAAACGAGTACGTGATAAGTGTGACAAGAGGTGAGTATGTAAGAGCAACATCGTCAGACGAAAATACCAGCAACAAAAATGTATATATACTCGAACTATCACCAAATACTGGTGTGCTAAACGAGAAGTTCTCACCGGACATATACGTCTATACAATGGACGTTCCATACGAAACCGAAATCATGAGCTTTAGCTATGTAGTCGAAGACAACGTGCAAGTATCGGTTAATCGAAAAAATTTAGGCAGTGGTGGAAGCACGACAGAGTTTACCCTCACAGCAAAAGAGGACGACGCAAAAACCGAGTATACCGTGCTCGTCACAAGAGGCGAATATGTACGAGCCTCTGCAAGCGATAGCACTGACGACGAGAGTTCTTCGGCTCAAACAGCAAAATCCAACGAAGAAAAATCAGAAGAAATTGACGAAAGCGCAGAACCTCTAAAGGAGAGCGCCGAGCTCACAATAGAAAGTAGCGATAATTCTGTTTGGATTTTATCCGCCGTAATAATAGCCATGGGATCCGCCCTAATAATCTTTATGATACACACAAAAAACGAAAATAAAAACTTAATTAAAACCATACTAAAATTAAACGACGCAAAAAACCATGACGAAAGAGAAGATAAATCGTCGGAAAAGGACGAATAAATTATTTCACAAAAAAAGTAAAGAGAAATGTGAAAAAAGCTATTGCATTTCTCTTTCTTTTATGCTATAATACAAAAACAGTAACGAATTACTGTTGAAAAAATCAAATATCGCGGAGTGGAGCAGTTGGTAGCTCGTCGGGCTCATAACCCGAAGGTCATCAGTTCAAGTCTGGTCTCCGCAACCACATCGAGTGTTCATAACCCAAGTGAGGGTTGTGGCACTCGATTTTCTTTTGCTTAA
>CAYJIA010000073.1:2810-7564 GCA_964370115.1 uncultured Eubacteriales bacterium | reverse complement strand
TTTAATTAAAAAATCCGAAGGATTTTCGCTACAATTCTCAATTCTCAATTCTCAACTCTCAACTCTTCACTTTTCACTCTTCACTAAAAAAAACACCCTCACGGGTGTTTTTTTAATCTTATTCAACTATTATGCTTTTTCCTGTCATTTCAGCCGGTTGCTCTAGACCTAGTAGCTTTAGCATTGTTGGGGCGATATCCGCTAGGGTTCCGCCTTCTCTTAGGCTACACTTTTTGCCTATAACCACAAATGGTACAGGATTTGTTGTATGTGCTGTAAATGGGCTTACGCCGTCTGCTTCATACATTTTATCTGCGTTTCCGTGGTCAGCAGTAAGTAGCACTATGCCACCCATTTCTTCTACAGCTTCACAAACTTTACCTACACAAGAGTCCACAGCTTCTACAGCTTCTACAGCCGCTTTGAATATGCCTGTATGTCCTACCATGTCGCAGTTTGCAAAGTTTAAAATAATATTGTCATATTTTCCGCTTTTTACAGCTTCAACCATTTTATCTGCTACTTCATATGCACTCATCTCTGGTTGTAAGTCATAAGTTGCTACACTTGGAGATTTTACAAGCACTCTGTCTTCGCCTGCGTATTGTTTTTCAACACCGCCGTTAAAGAAGAAAGTTACGTGGGCATATTTTTCTGTTTCTGCAATTCTAAGTTGAGTCAATCCTTTTGATGAAATATACTCACCAAAAGTATTTTCCAAAGTTTGAGGTTTAAACGCTACCTCAACATTTGGCATAGTTGCATCGTACTGAGTCATGCACACAAAGAATAAATCAAGTTTATCTCTTTTAAAGCCGTCAAAATCACCATCTACAAACGCTCTTGTAATTTCACGCGCTCTGTCAGGTCTAAAGTTGAAGAATATAACTGAGTCGCCGTCTTGCATTTTTTTAGCGTCTTTTGTGACAGTAGGAAGTACAAACTCGTCTGTTACGCCTGTCTCATATGATTTAGCAACGGCATCTACTGGGCAATCAGAAGTTTCGCCCTCGTTTATAGTCATCGCATTGTAACCTTTTTCAACACGCTCCCAACGGTTGTCTCTGTCCATTGAGTAATATCTGCCCATTACGGTTGCGATTTTGCCGACGCCAATTTCTTCGCATTTTTTAGCAAGTTCGGCTACAAAATCTTTACCGCTTGATGGAGGCACGTCTCTGCCGTCTAGGAAAGCGTGAACGTAAACTTCGCTCAAACCTTTTTTCTTAGCAAGCTCTAAAATACCGTATAGGTGAGTGTTGTGGCTGTGAACGCCACCGTCTGATAAAAGACCCATAATGTGAAGCGCTGTGCCTTTATCTTTTGCATTGTCAATAGCCTTTACAAGTGCAGCATTTTGGAAGAAATCGCCGTCTTTTATAGACTTTGTAATTCTTGTAAGCTCTTGATAAACTATTCTACCTGCACCGATATTTGTATGACCAACTTCGCTGTTACCCATTTGACCATCTGGAAGTCCAACGTCCATACCCGATGCGCCAATTTCAGTTTTGTCGCAAGTTTCCATTATTTTATCAAGATTAGGTGTGTTTGCAGCATATATAGCATTCCCTTCTTGAGAGGCTATGCCATAGCCGTCAAGTATCATTAATACTAATGGTTTTTTCATTATATCTTACTCCTTAAAATTAGCCTTTTGTTGCAGCGTCTATAATAGCAGCAAAGTCTTCAGCTTTTAGAGAAGCGCCACCGATAAGTCCGCCGTCTACGTCAGGTTTTGAAAGTAGTTCAGCAGCATTAGCAGCGTTCATAGAACCGCCGTATTGAATTGTCATTGCATTTGCTGCATCTTCGTCGTATAACTCTTTAATAACGTCACGGATAACTGCACAAACTTCGTTTGCTTGCTCTGCTGTTGCAGTTTTTCCTGTGCCTATAGCCCAAACTGGCTCGTAAGCTATGATGATGTTTTTTAGTTCTTCTTTAGATACGCCACCTAAAGCGATTTTTGTTTGCATAGCGCAAAGCTCTGCTGTGATACCTTGCTCTCTTTGGTCTAGGTATTCGCCTACGCAAAGGATAACTGTCATTCCAGCGTCAAGACCTGCTCTTGTTCTGTCTCTTACTGTGATGTCGTTGTCACCAAACAAAGTTCTTCTCTCGCTATGTCCTGTGATAACATATTCAACACCCATATCTTTTAGCATGTCTGCTGAAATTTCAGCTGTGTAAGCACCGCTTGTTGCCCAGTGGCAGTTTTGAGCACCGATTTTAACATTTGTGCCTTTAACAGTCTCTAAAGCTGTTTGTAAATCTATAAAAGGAACGCAAGCTACTACGTCGCAATCCGCATCTTTTACAAGAGGGATAATCTCGTTTAGTAGAGTTTTTGTCTCAGAAATTGTTTTGTTCATTTTCCAGTTACCTGCGATAACTGCTTTTCTTAGTTGTTTGTTCATTATGATAACTTCCCTTCAATTATTTAATATATTTATAGGGGTGTTTTTTACACCCCTAAATTTACCTTGATTATTTTTTGTCTGCAATAACGTCAATACCTGGTAAAACTTTACCCTCTAGGTATTCTAGAGACGCACCGCCGCCTGTTGAGATATGTGACATTTTATCTGCAAAGCCTAGGTTGATAACAGCAGCCGCTGAGTCACCACCGCCGATAATTGTTGTAGCATCTGTTTGAGCTAGTGCCTCTGCAACAGCTATAGTACCTTTTGCAAGGATTGGGTTTTCAAACACACCCATAGGTCCGTTCCATACAACTGTTTTAGCAGATTTTACAGCTTCTGCAAATAATTCTCTTGACTCTGGTCCTATGTCAAGACCCATCATGTCATCAGTCATTGTTCCTGCTTTAAATACAGTAGTCTCGATTTCTGCATCAATTGGATTTGGGAACTCTTTAGCTGTAACTGTGTCTACAGGTAAAACAAGGTTTTTGCCTAGTTTTTTTGCTTTTTCAATCATTTCTTTACAGTAGTCAATTTTTTCCATGTCTACCAGAGAGTGACCAACTGTACCGCCATTAGCTTTTATAAATGTATACGCCATGCCACCACCTATGATTAGTGTGTCGCATTTTTCAAGTAGGTTAGATATAACATTTAGCTTGTCCGCAACTTTAGCGCCACCTAAGATAGCAACGAAAGGACGAACAGGAGTTTCAACAGCATTGCCTAAAAACTCAATTTCTTTTTGCATTAGGTAACCTACTGCTGTATCTTTTATGTGATTTGTAATGCCTGCTGTTGAGCAGTGAGCTCTGTGAGCACTACCGAAAGCATCCATAACATATGAATCACATAGAGATGCAAGCTCTGCGCTAAATGGCTCAAGATTTTTTGTTTCTTCTTTTCTAAAACGTGTATTTTGAAGTAAAACTACATCTCCGTCATTCATTTTAGCAACCGCAGCTTTTGCATTTTCGCCTACAACTGTATCGTCGTTTGCAAAAGTAACGTCTTTGCCTAAAAGCTCTGAAAGTCTTACAGCTACAGGAGCTAGTGAGAATTTTTCTTCAGCGCCGTTTTTGGGTTTACCAAGGTGAGAACAAAGTATAACTTTTGCACCTTTTTCTATTAACTCTTTAATTGTAGGTAAAGCACCGATAATTCTGTTATCATTTGTGATAACACCTTCTTTTAGTGGCACGTTGAAATCGCAACGAACCAATACTCTTTTTCCGCTAACTTCTAAATCTTTGACAGTCATTTTATTCAAACTCATAGTTTGCACTCCTTTAACACGTATAATATTTAATTGTGAAATTTTTACCACACTTAATTTTAACCTAAAGTAAGAAATATTTCAAGTTATTTTTAAGTTATTTTTAGGTAAATTTTAATTTATATGTAATTTATTAAGTATTTTTACTTATTTTCATCGTAAAAAGCCCAATCATAATCTCTCAAAGCGCCCTCACAGTGAAGTTTTGGATAATCCCATTGTCTTAATACCTCGTAGGCTGCAATGGCGACTGAGTTTGAAAGGTTAAGACTTCTTGCATTTTCAAGCATTGGAATACGCACAGTGCGGTCTGGATTTTCAAATAACAACTTTTCAGGAAGTCCCGCAGTTTCTTTTCCAAAAAACAAATATGCGTTGTCGGGATACTCTACATCTGTATGTCTATTTCTTGCCTTGGTTGAAAAAAAGAAAAAATTACCTTGGTTTTTGTCAAAAAATTCTTCCAAACTATCATAGTAGCTTATATCGAGCAAGAACCAATAATCAAGTCCAGCACGCTTTAATTTTTTATCATCAATTTTAAAGCCCATAGGGCCTACTAAGTGGAGTCTTGCTCCGGTTGCCGCACAGGTTCTGGCGACATTTCCCGTGTTTTGTGGAATTTCGGGTTCTACCATTACTATATTAAGTGTTGCCAAAATTAAACAAACCTTTCTTTTTTATATATTAATTAATAAAGGGGTAAAATAAACATGACGGTTACATTATTAATTTTAAAAACCGCAATAATTTTATGGAGGTATTATCTCATGGCTAAAGGTACAATGAAAATGGCAAAAGGCTTAGGTATTGGCATGGTTACAGGCGCCACCGCTCTTGCTGTAGGCTCTGTTATGATGAAAAACAGAAAAACTAACATGAAGAAAATGAAAAAATCCGCCGGCAAAGCAGTCCACACCGTGGGTGAACTGATAAACGGAGTAGAGTCCATGCTAAGATAGCCGTAGGCTAAATTTGAAGTGATAGTGAATAGTGAAGAAGTGTGGTTAACTCTTCACTTTCCACTATCAACTCTCAACTAGAAAACTTTT
>CAYJIA010000073.1:0-2710 GCA_964370115.1 uncultured Eubacteriales bacterium | reverse complement strand
CCATCTATCTTCTTATAAAGCGTACCGCTAAAATACTTATCCTCTTTCCACTGTCCCGAATAGATTATTTCGCCGTTTTTGTCAAACTCAGTGCCAAAACCATGCCTTTTTCCGTTTTTCCAGTGGCCGTTATATACTAAATTTCCATTGCCGTCAAAAAGCGCACCAAAGCTTATTTGGTCACTGTCGTATCTTCCCACAAACACAGATGAATTATCGGGTTTTAAAGAAAGTCCAAAACCGTCTTTTTTACCGCCTGTCATGTTTCCTACATATCTCAAATCGCCACTGCTGTCAAACAGCGAGACCCTTTTTGAAGGTTTGCCGTTTTGCCAGCGTGTAATATGCATGGCGTTATCGCTTTCTCTAAACGAAACTCCCGCACCATTTTTTGTGTCGCTTGACCAGTATCCAACATAACTTAAATGTCCACTCTTGTTGTACGATGCTCCAAAACCGTCTTTTTTTCCGTCGTTATATTCGCCGTCAAAAGCCGTATTTCCATTTATTTGTGAAGTGCGTCCCCTGCCCTCTCTTTTTCCGTTTTTAAGGCTACCGCTGTAGAGATATTCTTTGCCAGAGACAAAAATAACATGCTCTTTATCGCTATTTTCCCTATCGCCAGATACTTCCTCAGCATTTAACGCAGGAGGACTAGGTGGTAGGTCGTCGTTTTTTGCATAGTGAATTTCTTCCTCGTGCGTCTCGACTTCCTCTTCTTCCTCTAAAACTTCTATTTCGGGCTCTTTATTTCTTTCAATTTCGAGCATGAGATCCTCATCGCTTATCACGCTGTCTTCAATCATATACTCATAGTACTCTTCAAGACTCTCACCCGACAGGTCAAAATCTTCCTCTTCAAGCCCTATTTCTTCGCTCTCGTCTTCCCCTACAAATTCCTCAGGCAAATCTTCTATTTGCTCTAAATCCATCTCGTCTACTTGAGATACTTCTAGGACTTCTACTTCTGCAATTTCTGTTTTTTCTTGTGAAAAATCAACTTCATTTTGCATATCTGTAGACTCAAACTCTTCTGCGCTTTCAAGTCTTTTTTTGCTCTCTTCCTCACTACAATAGCAAAATTCACCTCTATTTGTAGCCGACAAAACATAGGGCTTTCCGTTTTTAGAGTTTTCAAAACTTTGCTTTGCACTTCCCGCGTCATAAGGCACTGGATGAAGATTTTCGCTTGTATAGTTTTTGGACATAGGATTATAAGTGAATTTTTCGATGATATCCGCCCTTGTAGATGGCTTTAAAATCACTACCGCATTTTTCAGGTCGTCAAACTCAAAATACTCTGTTTTTATCCACTTCATATTTTCATCATAGTGAATTTTACCACATATATTGTTGTTTAAATCACGCCTTAAAACCACAAATGATTTACCAAATCTAAAGGCTTCTTCCATGTGGATATCATCGACTATCTTTTTAAATTTAATCGATTTTCTCTTATGAATTCCGCGAGTTTTACTCTTAAAGCCCATATACTCTGAAACATTATTTATCTTGACAGGCCTTTGAAAAGCCTCATAAAATGACTTTCTAAGCGTGTATATTTCGCCGTGAAAATTAGCAGTCGGCTCGTACTCTGCACAACACACATAATAAACTTCTTGATTCATAAAACTGGTGTTTGCCAGTGTGTTTTGTTCCATAGAATTAGTCATAACTTTTATCCCTCCAAGCTATGAAATTAAAAATTTGCATTCTTTTGTCTATTTTAGCATATTTCTTGTCAAATGTAAAATTAAATTATCAACTTGTACTTTACTATTGAATTTATACCATAAAATGTGATAACATAAGTACAAAATAATAAAAAGAGGTGTTATTATGCCAGAAAATTTTTGGGATAGTCTAATCAACTGGGCTGTAAGCTCAGGTATCAAACTGGGAATATCAATATTAATACTGGTGCTTGGTTGGTGGGTAGTTAAACTTATTATAAGCCAAATAAAAAAAGCACTCGTAAAATCAAACAAACTTGACAATACCGTAATAAGCTTTTTATGTTCTGTAATAAGAGTTGTACTCATGATAGTCATACTTTTCATGGCCTTAGGTCAGTTAATAGAAATAAACAGCATGATTACCACTTTGGGTGCTGTTGGTCTTACAGCTAGTTTTGCGCTTCAAGGAAGCCTTGGAAACTTTGTAAGTGGTATACAGGTAATTTTTTCAAAACCATTTGTGGCTGGCGATTTCCTTTTTGTCGGTGACTTCACAGGAACTGTAAAGTCTATTGATGTATTAAACACAAAACTTATCACACCTGACAACAAAGAGATAATCGTGCCAAACTCAAAGATGATTACCGAAATAGTTGTAAATTACAGCTCACAAAAAACCAGAAGACTTGACTTTTCTTATGGAATTTCATATTCTTCAAATATTGATAAGGCAAAAGGCCTTGTCACCGACATAATTGAAGCCAATGAAAACATACTAAAAGACCCAACTCCTGTTGTAGCGGTTGGAAAACTTCTTGACAGCAGTGTCGAGATAGTTGCACAAGTATGGGTTGAATGTGACGAATACTGGAATGTTTACTTTAAAACCCAAGAGCAAATTAAAAAGTCGTTTGATGAAAACGGAATTGAAATACCGTTCCCACAACTTACTTTGCATGGCATGGGCACGGGTAAATAATTAATAATTAATAGTTAATAATTAATAATTGTTGTGAAAAATCCTGCGGATTTTT
>CAYJIA010000072.1:0-7930 GCA_964370115.1 uncultured Eubacteriales bacterium | reverse complement strand
CGGCAAATAAGTAAAGCATATCTTTTATGGTTTCAAGTTGAGTTTGAGTGATAGAGCCCGAAACATCTATTAAAAACAGGTAACTTGACAGTGACACATCTTCAGACACAGTGGTAAGTGAGCTAAGTTCAAGCTCATTATTATCAAATGTAGCCGTAATATTTTCGTTTTCAATTTCTCCGCTTACATTAAAATACACATTAAGTCTTTTTTCCAAAACATCATAGTTTTCTATATTAAGCTCCAGTGTAGTCACCTCTTGTGCGAAAACAGAAAACGACAATAGTATAGCCATAAATATACATAAAATCATTTTTTTAATCATATAAACACTCCACCTCTCTGCTTTTATTCACCACTAACTATTTTTCCTTAGTTCATCTCTTTTCACGATGTATCTTATAAAGATATTTATAATTAGGGGGATTAAATTAACTATTATTAGCATTAATTGATAATTTAATCTGAAATCAATAAAATGTAAAAACATAAATTGTGCGATAAATGAACAAACACACAACCCTATATTTAGGGTTGAAATGGCAAAAATAACTTTCTCGTTTAACTTGCAGATTTCAGCGATAATCAAACCTATACTTGTTAATATTAAAGCACTAAATATCACGCTAACATAAGTCATACCAATTGACCTAATAATTCCAAGCTTGCTAAAGAAATCATATGTAAACATAAAGTTATATATAATTGGAGCAAGAGAAATTGCCGCCAAAATAATTATTAATAAATTTCTATTAGACTGTCTTCGTTTATTTAACGGCTGAATAGAGATATCGAATGGATTAGTAGTTTTTTGTTTAGAAAGTTTAATTTTTAATATTGCCGAAGAACAAATTAACATAATTAAACTGATTGTGGAAAGCTCTATTAGATAACCCGTAACCCCAAAAAACATTATCGCTATTATCAAAATACTAAATATAAGCAATATGCTTGTGCCACTGGCAATAATGCCAAAAATCGGCTTGTTAAATCTGCATATTTCACTTACTATTAAACCTGCATTTACCAATATCAACAAAACATTTAAAACTCGTGCATCTCCAAATTCTATGTACTGTATTCCATATCCAAAATATAAATGCAAAGCGAAAATCGCTATATGAGCAATAATAGCTGACATTAGCGCAAGTACGATTACTGTTATATTTCTACTTAGTTTAATTTTATTATCAACTATATGAGGTATATAATTATTGGTATATTGTACATTTGTAAAATTTTGTTGAGGTATACTCGTAAACTGGCTTGTATTTGCGCTTGTCTGTGGTATGTACTGTGTGTTTTGCGGTACAGGTACTACTTCCACATAAAGTTCTGCCAACAATTCATTTACACTCTGCTGTCTTCCCTCTTGATAGACCGACAAACCTTTCAAGAGCGACATTTCTTTTGCAGGGTCTATGTATACTCCTAATCCTGATGGCGCTACTAAAGTTTCGCTTCGCATACGCTCGTTTGCCTCATCAGGCGTAATACCAGTAATGCATTTATATATAGTGGCGCAAAGGGCATAAATATCTGTCCACGGGCCTTGTATGCCACGGCTTCTATACTGCTCTTCGGGCGCATAACCCGGTTTTAGCATTACCGAAAGGCTTTTGTTTCCTGCCTGAGTGAAATTTCTCGCCGCTCCAAAGTCTAAAAGTTTCACATCTCCGCTATGGCTTATCATCAAATTGTCAGGGCTTATATCTCTGTGTATCATGCCGACAGCGTGTATCTCTCCAAGTGTTTTAATGACAGGTTTCATCATCTCAAAAACTTGTTCCGACGGTAGCTTTCCTCCCATTTTTGAAAGATAACTTTTAAAAGTCATTCCGTCTATGTATTCCATGACTATATAAGCCGTGGAGTTTTCGGCAAAAAAGTCGCTTACCGACACAACTCCGGGCTTTGTTCTAAATTTTGCAAGAGTTTTCGCCTCGTCTAAAAACTTTTCTTTACCACTTATAAAAAACTCTCCCTTTTCACCCTTATAAGAAAACACAGTCGTGTTGTTTTCTCTTGTTACAAATCCATTTGGGTAGTACTCTTTTATAGCCATTTTAATTTCTAAATTCAAGTCTATACCCATATAGGTAATGCCAAATCCGCCCTCACCTAAAACTTTTCCGACTAGGTATTTACCCGCAAGCACCGTACCCATGGGCAGATGGTGCGCCGAGTGCTCATAATTATTTTCATCAAAACCGCAGTGTGGGCAAATGTTCCCCTCACCCTTTTCCTCCATGCAGTTTAAACAGTAGTTTTTCATAGTTTCACCTCTAGTTTACTAAGACACAAATTGCTGATAAGTTATCATTTTTTCCATCTACCCTATTAATTATTCTCGACAGCATAAACGATAGCCAAGTATTCGCATTTTCCGATTTAGTTAAGTCGATTTCCATTTCATTTTCTGTGACATATTCCCAAAACCCGTCTGTACAAAGTAAAAATGCATCACCTGTTTCAATCTCAAATTCAAGTTTATCTATTGTAGGCTTTGGATTTTCACTTCCAAGTGCTGCTAAAAGCCTGTTTCTATCCTCGTGAAATCTAATTTGTGATATAGTTATCTCACCCCTAAAAACAGCCATTTGCGACACGCTGTGGTCGACGGTTTGGTGAATAATTTTATTCCTTTTAAAGCAATAAAGCCGTGAGTCGCCGATATGAGCCGAAAAAATTTCTTTACTGTTTATACAAAGCATAACTGCCGTACTCTTCATCTTACAAGACGGAGTTTGATTTTTTATAATTTCATCGTTTGCCATTACCATGACATCAAGAATTTTCTCTTTAGACATTTTATCAAGATTATCTAAATTTTTTGCAATAATTTCAACTGCAAGTTTTGAGGCTTCATCGCCATTTCCGTGCATACCAAGACCATCTGCCACCACACAAAGGACAGAATTTGCCCTTTGGTGAGAGTAGATGGAATCCTCATTGTATTTTCTTCCACCTGTGTCATTAAGCGAGGATATGTCAAATTTCATAAAATTCACCCTATTATTTAATAACAAATTTAATGTCAGAGTTTGCTATATAAAAACAATCTCCTTTTTGAAGGGTATAGTCCTTATTAGCTTCTATTTTTTGACCGCCTTTTAAATATGTACCATAGGTAGAGCCTAAATCAGTCAATGTAACCGACGTGGGGTTCGCCGATACTCTGCAGTGAAGCGAGCTTACACCTGCTGTATTTGAGGGGAAGATGATATTGCATTTTTTGGAGTCACGTCCAATATTGACAGACGGCTCTAAAGAAAATTCTTTTCCTGCAAAAAGACCTTTTTCGCCGACAAGTTTAAAGCTACCCGATGGAACACTTGTTCTTTCAACAGCTTGGCTAATAACAGGAGCCGTAAGCTCGGAACTTTGCCCTACTTGAGAATTTTTCTTTTTAATTATAAAAAAGGCTCCGCCTGCTATAGCTATTATGGCCGCACCTATAATTATGTATGTTGTGCTATTTCCTGCCTGAGCTGTCTCGACAGGCTCTACAGCAGGTGTCTCGACTCCAGTTGCTGGTTCGTCGGTATCTTGTGGTGTGTCTGTTTGAGCAGACGAGCTTACGTCCGATGCTTTATAATAATCAAAGCCATTTTCGTCTAGATAAGCCGTAATGTAATCAATATAAAGTGCACCGTTATCGCCCTCAAGCCCAAAGGTGTTTACTCCTACCACGACGCCATCGGCATTGATAAGTGGGCCACCAGAGTTTCCGTGATTAATAGTCGCATCTATGCCTATGCTTTCGGCACCATAATATTCCAGCCCTTTTTTCGTTACCGTGCCTGTAGTGACTGTGATATCTTCTATATCAGACGGCAAATTATATCCTTCGTCATTTAGCACATCGGCAACACCAGGGAATCCCAGTGCAAAAATTTCATCAGTAACATCTACCATACTTTCGCTTCCAAGCGGTAAAACCTCTCTTTTTCCGCTCTCGATAGTGTTTTCAATTTTCAGTATCGCCAAGTCAGGACTGGCCCAGTTTTTAACTACTGTAGCCGGAACACCTTTAAAATTCCCATTTTCGTCTAACGCTTCGTCAAAAATTATATAAACAGAAGATGGGTCTCTTTCTATTACGTGATTATTCGTTACAAAATAGATTGGTGCTTCACCTTCTTCACCTATAGCAAAACCGGTTCCGGTGCCTTGTCCGTCGCATAAAACTCTTACCACACCGTTTCTAGCATCTACAACCGCTTCTCTTGAATCAGCATTTGCACTTGCCGTGAATATCGCCACAAGCAAGGCTACAAGCAAAATACTAACTATCCTCTTTTTCATAAAACTACCCCATTTCCTAGTTTAATTAGTCAATTTCAATTATTATTGCAGTAAAATTATCTTGCGACGAAATTGCTTTTTCTAGTATTAATTTCTCAAGATTTACCGCACAATCATATATTTCACTTCCTGATAAAGTGCTTACAATCTCTTCGTCTTTTAAAGAACCAAAAACACCGTCACTCATAAGTAAAATTTTATCTCCCTTTATAAGCGGAATAGGTTTTAGACTTCTGTCGACATATTTAATAGTTTCCATTCCAACATAGCTTGTAAGGGATTTTCTTTCAGGGTTATTTTTTGCATCACTTAGGCTAATTTCGCCCCTTAATACTTTTTCATCAAGCTCCACGGCATAAGTGTGTTCACGATTTAACACCGTCAGTGAATCAGAGCGAATAAGCGCAATTCTGCTATCTCCGACCGATATAAAACTCATTAAATTATCTTTAATAATAGTTGCCACCAAGGTCGTTCCACCAAGGGTTACATTACTCTCTTTCAATACTTTTACAAGTTTTTCATTTGATGATTTTAAGAGCGAAAGCAGTAAATCAGAAGAATTTATCCCCTCCATATCACAGCTTTTAAACGCAGAAAGAAAGTAATTTGTGATGGTACTGCTAGACTCAGCACCTGCTTCAAGTCCACCCATTCCATCTGCCACAAGTGCTAAAATTCCTTTTTGCGAAAAATTGTCTATTGAAGAAATCCCGAAAGAGTCTTGTTGGCTTTCTCTTTTTCCTATATTATGTACATTGGCAATCTTAATTGGACATATGGCTGTGCTCGACTTGATAATTTTCACAGTGTTTCCGTCCTTTTTTACTTGTTTTTTGCCTTTTTTTCTGGCAATAATTATTATTGCTGTAAGGCATAGCGCTAAAACTACTGCCGCAACAGCTATAACAATCCACAAAAAAGGAATACCTTCGCTTTGTGTTGTCTGCTCAGATTGCGGAGCAGGTGTGGCTGTAGATTCTACACTTTCTGGCTCTGTATTTTCTGTAACGTCTAATAAAATTATTCTGTCCAAGAAAATCCCTCCCCACAAAACGGAACAAACATAAGTTTTGTGCTACCAATTTCAATTACATCATACGCTTTGATTTCAACGGTTTGAAACGTTGCGACATTATTAACACGAACAATACTGCGCCCGCTTCCCGGTGAAAAGTAGAATATAAGATTTTTTATATCAAAGGATATAATAGCATGATTTTCCCTAGAAATAGTATCATCGCCTCTAATGCAAATGTCCATTTTTGCATCTCTGCCTATAAAGTTATTTTCCGCATGAACTCTATAATCTTTTCCTTTTTCCGAACCCTCAATGCATACAAGCCATCCGACTATCGGGTCAATTCCGGTTTCCTTTTTAATCTTAACAACAGTTCTTCCTGCATTATCGTCTACAGGATTAAAAGGAGTTTCACCGCCACCATTTATTATTGGTTGTGTAAACTCAGTTTCAACTGAACCTTTAAAATCGTCAACAAAGTGGGTGACATTCACGTTTGAATTCTCCCCATTACAATATGGGCAAGTATTGTGTACAGTTTGATCATAAAAGTGTCCGTTTTCACATTGAATTAGTTGCATAATAAAATCTCCTCTTAATCAGTTTAATGTAGTGTATCAATAAAATATATATTTTAATTATAACAACCAATTCTCTAAATTTCAATATAATTTCAAAGAAAATCTATATAAATTTAATATTTTATCTCTTGACAATGAAATATTTTATATTATTTAACATGAAATTAACACTAAAGCAAATAAGCAATGTGAGTACAATTCAGATACTCACATTGCTTAACTGGAGCTACTAAGGAGACTCGAACTCCTGACATGTGGTTGTATTTTAGGGTGGGTATTTTCAAGCCGTCTTTTGTTCAAAAAACTCCGATTAAAGTGCTATCGGCATTATATTTAAGAGCTCTCCAAACGATAAATACCCGATAAACTTATAGTAAATATCCACTCTTTGACTCTTGCTACCGTCCTCATTTATCGTCTTTTCATGCACGATTATTCGGTCGATAAGCTCGTTTAATATCTTTGCATTTAATTCTTTTACATCTGTATATTGTCGTATAAGCTGTATGAAGTTTTCAGCATTTTGGAACACTTCATCGGCTTTTTCTATTTCGGTAAATAGTTCACAACTTCGTGATTTTAGCACTCTCAATTCAACTTCATATGTGTCTGACATAGCGTGATATCGCTCGTCACTTATCCGCTCTAATGCTCTGTCCTCATATAGTTTGTTTAGAACTTTTTCAATTTGAAGTTGCCGTTTTTCGTTTGCCGTACGCTCTCTTCGATACTTTGAAATCTCTTTTTCTTTCTTTTCCGATTTCATTGCAACTAGACTATCCATGTATTTTGTCGTTGCCACTTGTGCAATTTTCGAGTTTCTCTGTATATCCTCTAGCACAAGCTTGTTTAGTGTTTGCCATCCTATTGAGTGCGATGTACACCTCTGCTTGCCGTAGTTTTTATACACCCAACAACTAAATCCCGTGTATTTACCTTTCTTTTTATTAAACGATACATTCAGAGATGAATCGCAGTCGGAACACTTGACAAGGCCAGCAAAGTATTGTATTTCGCCCTTTGCTATTGTTTCTCGTCTTTTGGATTTCATAAGTTTTTGTACCGTATCCCATGTCTTTTGACTAACAATCGCTTCATGCATATCGGGGACTACTATCCAATCTTCTTCATTTACCTTTACTACACTCTTATCAAAGAACCCTTTTGTTTTTGTTCTACCAAATACCACACGACCGAGATAAACTGGGTTTGTGATAATGGAACGGATTGACGTCGCATGCCAGTCAAAGGGTTTTCGCCAATAATCATTTTTGTAGTAGTAGGGATTATTGCGATTGAAGTATGCCTGTGGGTTTAAAACATTTCGCTCACGCAATATCTTTGTCATACGAACATAGCCGATGCCCTCGCTGAACATCTTAAAAATCTCCTTTACTACTTCCGATGCTTCGGGGTCGATAATTAGATGGTGGCGGTTATTTGAATCTTTGATATATCCAAAAGGTGCGTGTCCTCCAAGATATTTACCATCTTTAGCACGAGCGCGGTGAGCCGCCTTTGTTTTGCGTGATGCTTCTTTAGCATAGTGGGAATTCATAATATTAGTTATCGGCATCATGATATTATCGGTGCCATTTATGGTGTCAATATTATCTCCTATGGCGATAAATCGCACATCTTTTTTCTCAAAATATTGCTCAATAATAATTCCCATCTGTGCATACTCACGACCGAATCTCGATAGATCCTTGCACAGAACCATATTGATTTTGCCGTTTTCGATTGCATTAAGCATCTGTTTAAAACGAGGTCTTTCGAAATTTGTCCCTGTCCAACCGTCGTCACAAAAACAGTCGTACACCTCAAACCCATTTTCTTTTGCGTACTGTATCAAGAGTGATTTTTGTGTTTCTATACTACCACTTATGCCATCTTGTCCATCATCTTGCGACAGTCTACAGTAGAGTGCGGCTATATATTTTTCTTGCTTTGCTATCATAATTACTCCTCGTATAATATAAAAGTAGTAGTTTTTAGAGTTCCTCTTCAAGAACTTTTA
>CAYJIA010000071.1:0-7959 GCA_964370115.1 uncultured Eubacteriales bacterium | reverse complement strand
ATGTCATGAAAAAAGCAAAAGAAAACGACTTAATCCTCACAATGGGTGGCGGAGATATCTATAAATGCGCTAATTTAATAGTTGAAAAATACAAAAAAGACTCTCACTAGGGTGAGGGTCTTTTCTTATTAATTGATAATTGAGAATGGATAGTTGAGAATGTTGGTGAAAACGCTTTGCGTTTTATTATTATATCTCCAAAATTAAATTTGGGTGTAGGGGCGACCATTGGTCGCCAGAAAAGTTTCCGCAAAATCCCTATTTACGCTGTAGGGGCGAACCTGTGTGTTCGCCCGAAAGATTTCCGCAAAACCAAAGGCAAGAGCACAGCCCTTGCCCTACGATTTAAAATCAAAAAATCCGAAGGATTTTCACCTTAATTATTCATTATTAATTATCAATTATTCATTAAAAAAGGGTTCCTTTTTTTATTATTCATTAAAAAATGGTTCCGTTTTTTTATTATTCTTCGTCAAAGAATTTTGAGTGTATCGCCTCTACTGCTCTGTCGCCGTCTTTTTTGTCAATTAGCACAGAGATTTTTATTTCACTTGTTGAAATCATTTGTATGTTTATGTTTGAGTCAAACATAGCTTCAAACATCTCTGCCGCAACGCCTGGGTGGGACTCCATGCCTGCGCCAACTATTGAAACTTTTGCCACATTGTCGTCTGTCACAACATTTGCTGCGCCTATTAGCTCGACATATGCATTTAGCATTTCTAAAGTTTGTGGCAATTTTGATTTCTCTATTGTAAAGCTTATATCTTTTGTCCCATTTCTACCGATAGATTGTAATATAATGTCTACATTTATGTTTTTTGCAGATAGTTTTGAGAATATTTTAAATGCTAGTCCTGGCTTATCTGGAACACCTATTATTGAAATTCTTGCGATATTGTCATCCTTTGCAACTCCGTTTATTAACATTTTCTCCACTGTATTTTCCTCCTTAACTATTGTACCTTTTTCTCTTGTGAGGCTTGATAAAACCTCAAGCTCTATATTATATTTTTTTGCCATTTCTACTGAACGATTATGAAGCACTTGTGCGCCTAAGGTCGCAAGCTCTAGCATTTCGTCGTAGGAAATAACATCAAGTTTTTTTGCATTTTTAATTTTTCTAGGATCTGCTGTATATACGCCGTTTACATCTGTGTAAATTTGGCATAGATCCGCTTTCATAGTCGCAGCTATTGCCACCGCACTTGTGTCTGAGCCACCTCTTCCTAGAGTCGTCATATCGCCATATTTATTAGTGCCTTGAAAGCCTGCAAGTATCACGATATTCTTTTTATCAAGTTCTTTTTTTATTCTTATTGGATTTATTTTTTTAATCCTTGCCTCTGTGTAACTACTAGTAGTAGAAACACCTGCCTGCCAACCTAGAAGAGAAACTACTGGAAAGCCTAGGCTTTCTATTGTCATTGCAAGAAGCGATGCAGAAATTTGCTCGCCCGATGAAAGCAACATATCCATTTCTCTTTTCGACGGATTAGGGTTTACCTCTGCCGCTTTTTCGATTAAGTCGTCTGTTGTGTCACCTTGAGCCGACACGATTACAACTACTTGATTTCCTTGTTTATAGGTGCTCGTCACTATATCCGCCACGTTAAATAAACGCTCGGTATCTTTTACCGAAGTACCTCCGAATTTTTGCACTATTAATGCCATAATTTTACTCCTCTCACTCTATCTCAATTTTAGCACCTTGTGAGTCGGCGCTTAAAAATTTGATTTGCCAATTTTTTATTTGTTTTTTCTCAAACTGGGTTTCTATATTTTTAATAAAGTCGTCGTTAGTCGACTCAATTAGCGAAATTATTGTAGGTCCTGCTCCGCTCATATAGGTTCCAAGCGAACCTAACTCGTAGCTTGTTCTAAACACTGCATCGTAATTTTCTACAAGCTCACTTCTATATGGTTGATGTATTCTGTCCTGTACTGCAACACGCAAGTTTTCGATATTTCCCGAAAACAGCGATGCTGTCATAAGTCCTGCGCGTGATAAGTTATATACGGCATCTTCCCTTGAATATTTTTCGGGTAAAAGTTTTCTCGCCTTTTCTGTCTTAAGTTCAAACGGAGGTACCATCACGGCAAACTTGATTTTTTCCGATACGGGGACACTTACACTGTATACCCTTTCACCCTCCATTGCAGATGCGACTAGTCCACCGGATATAGCAGGGCTTGTGTTGTCGGGGTGACCCTCAATTTTTGCCGCTATGTTAATTAAGTCATACTGTGAAAAAGGAGATCCCAAAAGCCTGTTTGCACCTAAAATACCTGCCACTATACAGGCAGAACTACTTCCAAGGCCACGTGCCATTGGAATATTGTTCTCTTGGATAATTTTAAGCCCTGGCAAAGTTTTTCCACATATATCATATATATGCTTTGCCGCCCAGTATATTAAATTGTTTTCGTCAGTTGGAATAACAGTCTTATCGACCGCTTTAATATCTATTTTATCCCATTCTTCCATCCAAACTCTGTTGTACATAGTCAGTGCTATGCCTAAAGAGTCAAATCCTGCGCCCAAGTTTGCACTTGTTGCTGGAACATCTATCCTTATCAACTTAATCCCTCCTATAAATCTGAAATGCGTATTTTTGAAAGCACATTAAAGCCTTGTGCCGATATCTCTTTTTCTTTTTGTAAAATTTCTTCTTCGTTTGTGTCTAGTACAACAAAGGCAAACTCGTTTTCTTCCTGATGTTTTCTTGTAAGGAAACTAACCTTGCCAAATATTTTTTCAATTGCTTCGTCGCCTGCATTTGAGCTTACCCTCAAATACATTCCTGTTGTCTCTAGTTTATAGTCTTCTATATAATTATCAACACTGTCTTCCCAGTATAAGTATTTTTTAGCATCAAAATGTTTTACACAGTCTATGACATCAGCGACTACCGCACTTGCTGTAGGCAGTTTTCCTGCTCCTTTACCGTAAAACACAACATCACCTGTCGCGTGGCCGCGAACCATAATTCCATTGAACACATCATCGACATTTGCAAGTTGGCTTTCCCTACTTACAAACATAGGTGCTACCATAATGCTTATCTTGCCATTTTCGTTCATCTTAACCTTGCCTATAAGTTTTATAACTCCACCCCAAGCAGAGGCGTAGTCAACGTCTTCTAGCGTAATATCAGTTATACCCTTAGTGTAAACGCCCTCTGGATATACATGTTTTCTATAGGCTAACGAAGCAAGTATGCATATTTTTCTACAAGCGTCGTGACCCTCGACATCTGCCGCAGGATTTCGCTCTGCGTAACCTAGTTCTTGGGCAAGTTTTAGAGCATCTTCAAACTTCATATGCTCTCTTATCATTTTAGTCAAAATGAAATTAGTGGTTCCGTTTAAGATACCTGCAATTTCGTTTACTTCGTTTGCAGCTAAACACTGGGTTAAAGGTCTAATAATTGGAATACCTCCGCCAACGCTTGCCTCAAACAAAAAGTTCAAGTTGTTTTTTTGTGCGAGTGCTATAAGTTCTGCACCCTTTGCCGCAACCAGTTCTTTATTTGATGTAACGACGTCTTTTCCTTTTTCAAGGCATTTTTTTGTAAATTCATAGGCTGGATTTAACCCTCCCATGACTTCAACCACTATTTTAACATCGTCGTCATTTAATATAATATCAAAATCCTTTACAAAATTATCACTGTAAGAAAGGCCGTCAAAGTCCCTTAAATCTAAAATATATTTTACATTTATTTCTTCTTTCGCCCTGTTGGTGATAGATGCCTTTTGTCCCATTAAAACTTCAAGCACACCAGAACCGACAACGCCATGTCCTAAAACCGCTATGTTTACCATATTATTTCCCTCTCTTAATCTGAAAGACTTTCAACTTTTAGCACACCCTTTAGTGTCTTTAAGTTGTAAAGAAATTCATCCATATTTATACTCATATGAGTGGTATTTGCCGAGACCGACACAAACGCCCTGCCTTTTATCGGGATATTTTGTGTCACCGTAAGTATGTTGGCATTTGCATTGTGGAATATCGATAAAAAGTTTGCAAGCACACCAGGTCTATCGGACAAAACCACCTGAACAGTTATCATGCCCTTAGCACTACTTCTTGTATATGGGAACACCGAATCTTTATACTTATAATATACGCTTCGTGATATCCCAGCTTTTTTTGTCGCCTCAGATGTATTTTTAGCCTCACCCATCTCCAAAAGCGAAGACGCGTATAGCACTTTTTCAAATACTTCAGGCAGTACTGTTTTTTCTATAACTAAAAATTTTTCTTCTTTCATTGTCCACGCTCCAAAAACGAATGTTTATTCTCTGCGAACAGTTTACCACAATAAAGCACAAAAATCAATAGAAAAAAGTAAAAACTGCCTCATTAAGAAGCAGTTTTCATACTTTGTATAAAATTATTATTAACAGTTATTTTTTTTATGCAATTTGCACTAATCAACCAGTTCCAGGTTCGTCTGTTGGTGGCTCTGTCGGTGTCTCTGGCACCGGTGTTGCTGGCACTGGTGTCGCTGGCACTGGCGTCGGTGTTGCTGGCACTGGTGTTGGTTCTGGCGTTGGCACTGGTGTTGCTGGCGCTGGTGTTACAACTGGCGCCGGTGTCGGCACTGGTGCTGGAGTTGGTACCGCTGTAGGTTCTGGTGTTGTCGATGGTTCTGGTGTCACCGATGGCTCTGGCGACGGTGATGGGCTAACGACTGGATTATTATATGCTAAGTGGTCTGAGTTACCGTTACAGGTTCTTGGTGTGTTGTTAACATCATACCAGCCTGTACCCGTGCTTGAACAATAGGAACCAGCCAAAAGTCCACTGTGTCTGCAATAAGTTCTGCTGACAAGCTGGTCGCTGTACTCATATTCTCTAGCTTCATCATAGCTCCAGTGGTTTAACCACATATATTCCATAACATCCGCCCACATGTATTTACAGTATGGCGAATATGACGACGGCATAGAGGTAACTGTATCACGGTAACCGTGCCATAGGGCTGCAACACCATAAGGTGTACCGCCTATAAACCAGTAGTCACTGTTTCCCTCTGTAGAACCAGTCTTACCATAAATGTCAAGTCCGTCAACTTTTGCATATCTACCTGTACCATAGCTACCATAAACAGGACCGTGTAGCAGTTTGTTCATGATGTTTGCTGTGGTTTCAGAAATAGCTTTTGTCGGTATATTGTCTCTATTGTCTAGTACTACTTCTCCGTCTGTGTTTAAGATATGAGAGTAAGTCACAGGCTCGTTATATTCTCCGCCGTTTGCAAAGATTTGGAAAGCCGCTGTCATTTCCATAACAGTTACACCATAGGTCAAACCACCGATACTTGCCGCCAAGTTGTATTGGTCGGTTGCAGGGTCTAGCGTTGTAAGGTGCAAGTTCTCTGTCAAGTATTGATATCCTGCCTGCGGAGTTAAAATGTTGTAAAGCTGTACAACAGGGGCATTTAAAGATTCACTGATAGCAGTGTAAGGTGTTGTATACCCCGAATAAGTCCTTGAGAAGTTGTATGGACCTTTTTGTCCAGGACCAAAGTAGTCGGGCAAAGGTTGGTCTTTTAAGACACTACCATAGGTTATAAGTCCTGTTTCTATCGCAAGCGAATACGCAGTGAGTGGTTTTATTGAAGAACCAGGTTGGCGCACTGCGTCTGTTGCGTAGTTATAGGTAAGGTTACCCTCTTTTTCCTGTGTACCGCCTATTACCGCCTGAACTGTTCCGTCCATCGGATCCATAATAAACATTGCTACTTCCAAGTGGTCATACTGAGCATACTCATGATTTTCGATAACCGCACTTGCGCCCTCTTGTATTTCGGGATCAAGGTGCGAATAAATCCTGAGTCCGCCACCGTATACCATGTCCTCGGCTCTTGCTGTAGAAATATTATATTCCTCTTCTAAATCCTCTACGATTTGGTCAAACATAAGCTCTGTGTAGAAATCCCAGATTTCATGTGAGCTCATTGTAGTTTCTTGCTTTGCTTCTTCAACCATACCTGTTTGAGAGGTTTCGGCAAATATATAATTCATGTTGTCGGCTTCATCAAGCGCGTCCATATATTCGTCTTTTGTAATTTTACCTTGCTTGTACATCTCATCAAGCACTGTTCCTTGGCGCTCTCTTGTGTTTTCAGGGAAGAGTTTTGGAGTATTAGCATAAGGGTTCTGAGTTATACCTGCAATCGCAGCACACTCTGCTATAGAACACTCTGATATGTCTTTTCCAAAGTAAATCTCAGCAGCAGCTTGAACGCCATAGGCACCGCTTCCGAAGTTTACTATATTTAGATAGTACTCTAAAATCTCTTCTTTAGTGTATTCCTGCTCTAGATTTAAAGCAGAGAAAATTTCTTCTAATTTTCTTAAAAGGCTAACCTGTGATTCCAAAGTTACGTTTTTAATTAGCTGCTGAGTAAGGGTCGAACCACCTGCGCCGCCTGTTCCCGAGGCAAGCTCGAACGCCGCAGAAAAAGTGGTTTGCCAGTCAACACCATCATGCTCATAAAATCTTTTGTCTTCAATTGCTATGATTGCATCTATCATGGTCTGGGGAATTTCAGAATAACTTAAGGTTGTCCTGTTTTCAACCTCATAGAAATTCATATGTTCAATATAGTTTCCCTCGTCATCTTGTACATACATCATACTTGACTCATTCAAGGTGTAGTATTCAAGTGACGGAATTGCCGTGTCCCTTAAACTCCACACAAACGAAGCAATTGAAAACAGCACAATAAATCCTGTTAAGGACAATACTACAAATGCTGTCAAAAGCACCTTACCAAGCATTGAGGCCACAGTTTTAGTGGTTTCCACCGCCGAAATAGCAAGCTCGTCCTCAGCAGGCTTAGAGTAAGCTTTTGTCTGTACGCTTCTTACTTTACTTATATCTTTTTTACCTGACATATTTACCTCCGTATAAGTATAATTTACCAAATTTGTGTAAAACTAATATAAACTCACCAAATCTATTTATAGAAAGGGCGATATTAATCATCGCAAAATCGGTATGAAAAATTTCAATTTTATTCAAAAACTAAATAAAAGAGATGTCTTGTTTATTATTGTGTCATTAATACTCCTAGGTATTACAATTATACCAAATTTTTTAAAACCCGAAACCGTCTCGCTTCCTGAGGGACAGTCTTTAAGTGATATTTCAAAAAACAGTACAAATAATTATACATCATCAAGTATTACAAGTCAAGAAAACTCACAAAATCAATTAGAAAGTGATGCTAATTATTTAGTAACCATAAAAAATAATGAAATTTGTGTGTTTAAAGACGACGAACCTTTGCCCCTTGAGCACGACGTTGTACCCGTGAGCTCTCTTAACTTTACCGACAAGGCCTTACTTCAAAAGGGCATATACTTCTCTACTCATAATGATATGATAAACTTTTTACAAAATTACGAATAAACTGTAAATTGTTGCAAAAATTGGAAGTAATAATTTTGAGTTTTAAAATCAAACTATAAACACAAACGCAAAACGGAAAAAATTTTAAAGGAGAAATTAATTATGAAAAATTTAGTACCAGAAGCAAAAGAAGCACTAAACAGATTTAAAATGGAGTCTGCATCACAAGTTGGTGTTAACCTAAAACCAGGTTACAATGGCGATTTAACATCAAAACAAGCAGGTTCAATCGGCGGCCAAATGGTTAAAAACATGATCCAAAAGTACGAAGAGAGCATGAAATAATTTAAAAAGCGAGGCGTGAAAAAATTCACGCCTCGTTTTTTAATGTATTGGATTTCGTTTTCTGCGGAAAACGACTTGCGTGTCGAGGCTCTCGACCTGCAATTTTTCGAGAAAAACCCAGTAAAGCTTTTAATCAAAAAATCCGCAGGATTTTCGCATCAATTATTAATTATTAACTATTAATTAATAATTATTAACTATTAATTATTAATTATCTACTATTTCACCGCCAAAATTCCTGC
>CAYJIA010000070.1:0-8117 GCA_964370115.1 uncultured Eubacteriales bacterium | reverse complement strand
ATTATAACAATTATGTCACAGCCCTTTTGCTTTTAGCTATTAATTTATAATAGTCCTAATTCTTATAATCGACGGATTGGCTTCTAGGTCTTTTAGGCAATCTTCTTTTAACATACCCTCAACGTCTAGCACGGTGTAGGCAATGTCGCCTTTTGATTTACTTGTCATGTTCTCGATATTTACGCCACAAGCGCCACAGGCGTCTGTAAATGTGGCAATGGTGCCTGGTACGTTTTTATGTATAAAGCAAATTCTGTTACAGCTAGTCGCTGACATTGAGACCGACGGTAGATTGACAGAATTTTTTATATTTCCGTTTTCAAGGTAGTCTTTCACTTGCTCAACTGCCATTACTGCGCAGTTATCCTCTGACTCAGGTGTAGATGCTCCAAGGTGTGGTATCGCAAGCACGCCGTCTACATCAATTAAATCATCGCTTGGGAAGTCGGTCGCATAGACAGATACTTTTTTATCCTCTAAAGCTTTAATCATGTCGGCAGAATTTACAAGCTCGCCTCTTGAGAAGTTTAAAATTCTCACGCCTTGTTTCATTTTGTTTATGCTATCTGCATTTACAAGGTTTTTTGTGTCGTCTACAAGTGGCACGTGGATTGTGATATAGTCGCAAGTCGCAAAAATTTCGTCCATGCTCTTTGCTCTTTTGATTTGATTTGAAAGGCTCCACGCTGATTTTACCGAAAGATAAGGGTCACAGCCGTATACGTCCATTCCAAGAGCATTTGCGGCATTTGCCACGAGTATTCCTATTGCGCCAAGACCTATTACGCCAAGTTTTTTGCCCATAATCTCAGGCCCTGCAAAATTACTCTTTCCTTTTTCGACAAGTTTTCCGACTTCACTGCCCTTGCCTTTTAGGGTTTTTACCCACTGAGTCGACTCTACAATTTTTCTTGAAGTCATGAAAAGCGAGGCTATTACAAGCTCTTTAACCGCATTTGCATTTGCTCCTGGTGTGTTAAAAACCACTATGCCGTTTTCTGAGCATTTTTCTATTGGGATATTATTAACGCCGGCTCCTGCCCTTGCAATTGCTAGTAAGTTCTCAGAAAGTTCTGTGTCGTGCATAGACGCAGAGCGCACCAAAACACCTTGCGCCTGTGCTATGTCGTCACAAAATTCGTATTTCTCATCGAAATTTTTAGTGCCGATATCGCTTATTTTATTTAAACAATTAATCTTATACATCAGCCATTCTCCTTTTCAAATTCAGTCATAAACTCCACGAGTTTCTCTACGCCCTCTATTGGCATTGCGTTATAAATTGAGGCTCTCATTCCGCCCACACTTCTGTGTCCTTTAAGATTCATAAATCCTTTAGCCACTGCTTCTTTGACAAATTTGTCGTCGAGCTCTTTGTCACCGGTAACGAAAGTCACATTCATAATAGAACGGCTGTCTTTTTGGGCTCCACCTTTAAATAGTTTTGATGAGTCTAAAAAGTCGTACAGCACATTTGCCTTTTTAATATTATGCGCCTGCATATTTTTTAGTCCACCCATGTCGTTTTTAATCCACTCCAAGACAAGTTTGCTCATGTAAATAGAGTAGGTAGGCGGTGTGTTGTACATAGAGTCATTCTCTGATTGTACCTTATAACTAAACATAGTAGGAGTTTTTTCCATAGGCGCGCCTATTAAGTCTTCTCTGATTATCACAACAGTAAGTCCCGCAGGCCCCATGTTTTTTTGTGCGCCTGCATAAAGCATACCAAATTTTTTAACGTCTATCGGCGCGCTTAAAATACAAGATGAAATGTCCGCTACAAGTGGAACATCTTTTGTGTTTGGCAAGTCACTATACACTGTGCCGAAAATTGTGTTGTTCATGCAGATATGAAAGTAATCTGCATCTGCCCTAAATTCACTTTCGTCCCACTTTGGTATCATGGAGAAGTTTTCAGCCTTAGAGCTTGCAACCGCCTTGCAGTCACCGTAACGCATACCCTCTTGATATGCTTTTGTGGAAAATTGACCGCTGAGTATGTAGTCCGCTTTTCCCGATTTTGTCATAAGATTTTGTGCAAGCATTGTAAACTGCGAAGAAGCTCCACCTTGTAAGAACAAAACTTTGTAATTGTCAGGAATTTCCATTACTTCTCTTAAAAGACTTTCGGCGTCTTTTATTATTTCGTCGTACACCTTAGAGCGGTGGGACATTTCCATAACCGATTGACCACTGCCCTTGTAGTCAAGCATTTCGCCCATAGCAATTTCTAACACTTTTTCAGGTAGCATAGACGGCCCTGCCGAAAAATTATACACTCTACTCATAAAGATATACCTCCAAAAATAATTTCATATTAAAATATGCTGTTTATTATACATCAATTATATTAAAAATGCAAGATGTGCTCTCTTAAATATCATAATTCGAGCTTATTTTTCCGTTAAAAGTGCTAATTTTTAATATTATGCAATACATATGTGTTTTTCTTGCAATAACACAAAAAATACAGTTGTCCTCTCACTGTGGACTTAACTGAAATTTTTAAACAAAATTAGAATATGATTTGCAAAAGATATTTATTACATGGTATAATAATTAAAATATCAAATAAATTTTTAAAATAATTTAAAAAAGATATAAAAAGGAAGGATGTACACTATGAAAGTATCCGAAATTGCTGAAATTTTAAAAGCCGAAGTTATAGTCGAGGGAAATATGGAGGAAAACGTACTTACAGCCTGTGGCGCCGACATGATGAGCGATGTATTGGCCTTTGTTAAAGACCAATCTGTGCTTTTGACAGGACTTGTTAATCCTCAGGTGGTAAGAACAGCCGAGATGATGGACATGCACTGCATTGTTTTTGTAAGAGGAAAAAGTGTTGATGAAACCATCATTAAGCTTGCAAAAGAGCGAAATATGACCCTGCTATGTTCACCGTATCGCATGTTCACTGCCTGTGGATTGTTATATGATAACGGCCTAAGAGGAGGTTGCAATCTATAATGAGTATGATGGAATTAAAATACGAAGTACCAGGAGACGATTTTACCCGTGCGGGTGAGGCCTCGGGTGACGTGAAAAGAAAGCTCAAGAAAATAGGGTTTACGCCTGATGCCATTAGGCGTGTAGCAATCTCAATGTACGAGGGCGAAATCAACATGGTAATCCACGCAGGTGGCGGAGAGGCTATAGTCGATATTGACCCCGACAAAGTAGAAATTATTTTAGAAGACAAAGGCCCTGGTATCGCCGATGTAAAAAAAGCCATGCAGGCAGGTTTTTCTACCGCACCCGACAACATTCGTTCTTTGGGTTTTGGTGCAGGCATGGGACTTCCTAATATGGAAAAATATTCCGATGAAATGAAGGTTGAGTCAACTGTGGGTGTTGGAACGACTGTTAAACTTACTATATATGCGGACAATAAGCAGGTTTAATTTTTAATTTTTTTGAGAGGTGGTGCGCTAATTTGGACAAGTTTTACCATTCGGTTACCTTAGAAGAAGACAAATGTGTAGGCTGTACAAACTGCATTAAACGCTGCCCTACGGAAGCTATAAGAGTAAGAAACGGCAAGGCTCATATCATTTCAGAGCGCTGTATTGACTGTGGAGAATGTATAAGAATTTGCCCACATCATGCTAAAAAAGCAAACTACAGCCATTTAAAAAGCCTAAATAATTACAAATATAAAATTGCCCTACCGGCGCCTTCTTTATATGGGCAGTTTAACAACTTAGACGATATAGACTATGTTCTAACCGGCCTTAAGAAAATGGGATTTGACGACGTTTTTGAAGTTTCTGTCGCCGCTGAGCTCATCAGCGAAGCGACAAGAAAGCTTATGAATGAGGGCAAACTTGTAAAGCCTGTCATAAGCTCGGCATGTCCTGCAATAATAAGGCTAATTAGGGTGAGATTTCCCGACTTATGTTCACATGTTCTGCCCTTGCAGGCTCCTATGGAACTTGCCGCCGCCCTAGCAAAAGAAAAGGCGCAAAAAGAAACAGGGCTTGATATGTCCGACATTGGCTGTTTTTTCATAAGCCCATGTCCAGCAAAAGTTACCGACACCAAGGCTCCAATAAGCCTTGACAGCTCTCATGTAGACGAAGTTTTATCAATAAGCGAAGTTTTCCCGATACTTTCGGGTAAAATGGACAAGCTCACAAGCATTGAACCGCTTTCAAACTCTGGAATAATCGGCGTTAGCTGGGCGACAAGCGGAGGCGAGTCGGCGTCGCTTATAAAGGAAAAATACCTAGCGGCAGACGGCATTGAAAATGTAATCAGAGTTTTAGAGGAAATAGAGGACGAGCGCATAGGCGAGCTTGATTTTATAGAACTAAACGCCTGTAACGCAGGCTGTGTCGGTGGCGTTTTATGTGTAGAAAATCCATATGTCGCAAAGACAAGAATACAAAAACTAAGAAAATATCTACCTGTATCACAAAATCACTTAGAGTTTGACAACAACTTGCCAAACACCATGAAATGGCAAGGCAGACTTGAATTTTCCGACGTTTTAACCCTTTCTAATAATATTACAGAAGCCATGAAAATGATGCTTGCCATAGACGAAGTTGAAAAAGAAACACCAAGGCTTGACTGTGGCGCCTGTGGCTGTCCCACATGTCGAATTTTTGCAGAGGACGTTGTAAAAGGCGAGTGCAGAAAATCCGACTGCGTCTTTATTCTTAGAAAGAAAATGGAAAAAGTTGCAGATACAATATCACAATTTGATGTTTAGGGAGGAAGAGTTTTGAACTTAAAAGATGTAGTAAATCATTTTTCTTTTACACCGCTTGTAGTAGAAGATGAAGATAGAAATATTGCGGGAATTTATGCAGGCGACCTGTTAAGCTGGGTTATGGGACGAGCAAAGGAAGACGATTTGTGGTTTACCGTCATGGGCAACACAAATGCCATAGCGGTGGCGTCTCTTGCCGATTGCACTGCAATTGTTTTGACAGAGGGCGCAGGGCTTGACGAAGACGCAAAGCAAAGGGCAATATCTGCTGGTGTAAATGTATACGCCACCGACAAAACCACTGCTCAGGCGATAATCCACATTTCAAAATACTTGAAATTATGAAAAAATATACATACGATTTTCATATCCATTCTTGCCTGTCTCCCTGTGGCGACATGGATATGACACCTAACAACATAGTAAACATGGCACAGATTATGGAGTGTGACATAATTGCGATAACCGACCACAACACCGTGCAAAATGCGCCTGCTTTGATGAAAGTAGGCGACAGCGCCGACGTGCTTGTAATCCCTGGAATGGAACTTTGTACCATGGAAGAGGCGCATGTCGTGTGCCTTTTTGCGACACTAGAGGGTGCTTTAGAGTTTGAAAAATATGTAAAAACCCAAAGTTTACCCATGGAAAACGACGAGAGTGTTTTTGGCACTCAAGTTATAATGAACGAGCTTGATGAGGAGATAGGCAGAGAGAAACAAATGCTAATCAACTCGACATTTATAAGTGTTAATGATATTGACACCTTAGTAAAACAGTACGGTGGAGTGGCTTTTCCAGCGCATATAGACAAAAATTCTTATAGCGTAATAGCAAGCCTTGGCGCAATACCGCCCGAGGCAAACTTTGGTTATGTCGAAGTGACAGGAAAATGCGATATAGAAAAATTTACTCTCCTACACCCTGAGATTGAGGGCAAGGGAGTGCTGATAAACTCTGACGCGCATTATCTAGAAAATATGAACCCCGAACCGTCTGTGATAGAGCTAGAGGAGCTTTCAAGAGAAGCGGTAATAAGAAAGCTTTCGCAGTGAAAATAGCTAAGAGTGACGATTTGTGTTTTTGAGGGTTTTCTTTTAGTAAACCATACATACTAAGTCTTTCACTTGACTTCACGATGAGAATATGATATGTTTAAATAAAATAAAATGAAAGTTGAGGTATTTTTTTGCTAAGTGTATTTATGTTATCGGAGCTAATTAAATAAAAGAAGTCTAATTTACTTCTTTTAATAAACGTACTAGATACGTTTGATAATTTGCGCCCTTAACGTACAAATTACTTATACAAAATTATACTAAGACTTAAATGTACTATGTTATAAAACTTTGTAAAGTGTATTTGGCGTTTGCCAAGTACACTTTTTTTCATGAAAGGTAGAAATAATGAACACTTATAAAACTTTAGAGTTTGACACAATACTTGCTAAATTAAGCGAGTTTTCACTGTCTGAAAACACGAAACAAAAGTTACTGACACTTACGCCGTATCTAAACGAGCGAGAGTGCAAAAAAAGCTTGCAAGACACAAGCGATGCAAGAAAAATTCTTGACACCCTAGGCAATGTGCCGATATCCGCAATGCTTGAGCTTGACAAAATTTTTGAGCTTGCAAAAAAAGGCTCTATGCTGTTGCCAGAACAGCTAAACTCTGTGGCACAGTTTATAAACTCTTGTAAAAGAGTTTCGATATTTTTGAAAAAAGCAGAAGACCTAGAGGTAAATATAGCGTTTTACGGCAGGGCTTTTTGCGATATGACCGACTTATATGACGAAATAGAAAAATGCATAAGAAACGAAAAGGTCGACAATTCGGCATCTCCCACCCTAAACGATATAAGAAGAAAAATAGAAAATGCGCAGATGAGCGTAAAGACAAAGCTCGACACTGTGCTCAAATCAAAGAAAAAATACTTATCTGACTATACCATAACCACAAGAAATGGAAGGTATGTACTTCCTGTAAAAAAAGAATATAAAAACCAAGTATCCGGCATGGTAATAGACAGCTCAGGCACGGGAAGCACAGTCTTTATTGAACCCTCGAGCATCCGAAAAGCGCAAGAGGAGCTAAGCTCGCTGGAGATTTTAGAAGACAACGAAGTAAGGAAAATTTTGTATACTCTCACCGCCTTGGTCGACGCCTATATAAAAGAACTCGAGACCAACATAGAATACATGGAAACTCTAGATTTTATCTTCTCAAAAGCAAAATACGCCCAGTCGATAAAGGCGATACACCCAAATATCGGCACGGCTAAGACTATTAAAATAATAAAGGGGCGTCACCCTCTGCTAGAAAGTGAGTCTTGTGTGCCACTTGATTTTGAAATTGGCGGAGATGTTTCGGGTGTTGTTATAACAGGGCCTAACACAGGAGGAAAAACCGTAGCACTTAAAACCGTAGGACTGCTATCCCTTATGGCGCAGTGCGGACTTCATGTCCCGTGCGAAGACGGTAGCGTGCTTTGTATGAGCTCCTCAATTTTATGTGACATAGGAGACGGCCAAAGTATTTCGGAAAATCTATCGACATTTTCCTCTCATATAAAAAATATTGTGGCAATATTAGAAGAAGTGTCGCACGAAAGTCTGGTGCTTCTAGACGAACTAGGCTCTGGCACCGACCCAGCAGAAGGTATGGGCATAGCGGTGGCAATTTTAGATGAACTCAGAAAAAGAGATTGTCTGTTCGTTGCAACCACTCACTACCCACAGGTAAAGGACTTTGCAAAAAACACCTACGGCCTCATAAATGCTAGAATGGCGTTTGACCGCGAAAATCTAAAACCGCTTTACAAGCTTGAGATAGGCGAGGCAGGCGAAAGCTGCGCCCTACACATAGCACAAAGGCTTGGGCTTCCACAAAACATGTTGGAGCGCGCAAGAGGCGAGGCATATGGCACGACTTTAAATACTACAGAAGAATTACCAATAAAGAAGAAAAAAAGCGTCATAGTTAAAGATGAAGCGCAAAAAATAACCTTGGAACCCACACATTTTAACATGGGCGACAGCGTGACAGTGTATCCTAAAAAAGAGATAGGAATAGTCTACAAAGATGTCGACGATCTAGGCGAGCTAATAGTACAAATCAAGGGTGTAAAACACAGGATAAATCACAAGAGGGTTAAGCTGTTAAAACCTGCAAGCGAGCTTTATCCAGAGAATTATGATTTTTCGATAATTTTTGACACAGTTGACAATAGAAAGGCAAGACATAAGATGAGCAAAGGACATAGACCTGATTTAGAGATTAAACACGAGGATTTAAGTTAAGGGTGAAAAGTGAAGAGATGATAGTTAATAATTGAGAATTGAGAATTGAGAATTGAGAATTGTGGTGAAAATCCTTTGGATTTTTTTAATTAAAAGCT
>CAYJIA010000069.1:0-8297 GCA_964370115.1 uncultured Eubacteriales bacterium | reverse complement strand
GTGTCATTGTGTATTCCTCCTTTTGTAATATATATATAATAAAAATGTAGGATTTCTCCTCATTTTATTACCAAAGTTATTTTGCCCACTATATCTAGGATACATCTACTTTGAAAAAGGTTCACGAAAAATTCAATTTTTTTAAAAAATTTTCCAAAATTAGACTTTTTCTTGTTATTTACCGGATTTTTCTCCTATAAAAGGCTTTTTTCATCTTTATATAAAGCAATATTATACAACATTTATAGCAAATTATGGTTCTGTAATAGAAATATAACTTAAATTCTATCAAATTAAATGCACAAGACCTAGTGTTCACAACCTACTTTTAAAGGTTTTATATCCAAATGTATTAATAAGCTCAATTTTCCCATCTAGTTTTCTTAAATAGATGGATGGCAGACACATTCCGTTGAAGGTATTGTTTTTCACCATAGAATAAATCGCCATGTCGCAGAACATCAGTTTATCGCCAATTTGCAAATTTCTATCAAAGTTGTAGTCGCCTATAACATCTCCCGCAAGGCAAGTAGGGCCTGTTAATCTATATGTAAAGTCAGTGTGCTTGCCACTGCCTGTTGCGGTTGCTCCATATAGAGGCGGTGTGTATGGCATTTCTATTACATCTGGCATATGACATGCCGCAGATGTGTCTAAAATCGCAATATTCATACCATTTTCGACTATATCTAAGACTTCTGTTACCAAAAACCCTGCATTTAGCGCTACTGCCTCACCTGGTTCTAAATAAACTTCTACATTATATCTTGCTTTAAAGTCCTTTATGCATGAAATTAGTGCCTCTACGTCATAATCTTCTCTTGTAATATGATGTCCACCGCCAAAGTTTATCCATTTCATTTGTGAAATGTACTTGCCAAACTTTGTCTCTACAGCCTTCAAAGTTTCAATAAGAGCGTCACTATTTTGCTCACAAAGTGTATGAAAGTGCAGACCCTCTATCCCCTCTAGTAAATCTTCTCTAAAGTTTTTGATCGTAACACCCATTCTAGAGCCTTTCGCACAAGGGTCATAAATCGCGTGATCTTGGGTGGAATGCTCTGGATTTATTCTAATTCCAAAGCTTTTGCCAGACTTCATGCATTTTTCCCTGTATTTCTCCCACTGATTAAATGAGTTGAACGTAATATGGTCGCAAATACTTAATATTTCATCCATTTCGTGCTCTAAATATGCAGCGGAAAACACATGGGTTTCCCCTCCCATTTCTTCAAAGCCTAATTTTGCTTCAAACAAGCCACTTGCAGTTGTACCGCTCAAATATTTCGCCTGTAAAGGATAAGTACTATACATAGAAAAAGCTTTTTGAGCCAGCAGTACTTTACAGCTGGCTCGTTCAGATACAATTTTAAGCTTTTCTAAGTTCTTTATAAGCAAATTTTCGTCCACTACATAGCAAGGTGTTTTTAGGTTTAAAAATTCATTATAAAGCTTTTCCATTTAGTCCACCATTGTTGGGTTGAAGTCCTCTACCCAAGGAAGCCCCCATTTGTTTAGTTCTTCCATAAATGGATCTGGATCAAACTCCTCTACATTGTAAACGCCGGGTTTGTTCCAAACACCTTTTAATAAAAGCATTGCGCCTATCATAGCTGGCACACCTGTTGTGTAAGAAATCGCTTGACTTCCGACTTCTTTGTAGCACTCTTGGTGGTCACAAACATTATATACGTAGTAAGTTTTTTCTTTTCCGTCCTTAATTCCTTTGAAAATACAGCCGATGTTGGTTTTTCCGACTGTTCTAGGACCTAGGCTTGCTGGGTCTGGAAGCACCGCTTTTAAGAATTGAAGTGGCACAATTTGTTTGCCCTCATACTCGATTGGCTCTATTGATGTCATTCCGACATTTTCTAAGCATTTTAGGTGAGTTAGATAACTTTGGCCGAAAGTCATGAAAAATCTAATTCTTTTAATGCCGTTTAGATTAACGCCAAGGCTCTCTAGCTCTTCGTGGTGTAGCAAGTACATATCCTTTACACCTATTTGTGGGAAGTCATACTCTCTTTTAATTTCCATAGGCTCGGTTTCTACCCATTCGCCATTTTCCCAGTAGCTTCCGTTTGCACTTACCTCGCGGATATTAATCTCTGGGTTAAAGTTTGTCGCAAATGGATATCCGTGGTCGCCTGCATTTGCGTCTAGTATATCTAGATAATGTATTTCATCAAAATAGTGTTTTTGTGCATAAGCAGAAAATACACCTGTAACGCCTGGGTCAAATCCGCAACCTAAAATTGCACAAATTCCTGCTTTTTCAAAACGCTCTCTGTATTCCCATTGCCATTTGTACTCAAATTTTGCAGTATCAAGTGGCTCGTAGTTTGCTGTGTCTATATAGTGCGTTTTTGTCTCTAGACAAGCGTCCATTATAGTTAAGTCTTGATATGGTAGTGCCAAGTTTAAAACTACATCGGGTTTAAAGTCATTAATCAGACTGACAAGCTCTTCTACTTTATCTGCATCAACTTGTGCGGTTTGTATTTTAGTTTTACCACCATCTAATTTTTCTTTTAGCGCGTCGCATTTACTTTTTGTTCTGCTGGCTATCATA
Organism: uncultured Eubacteriales bacterium; assembly: GCA_964370115.1. Taxonomy (GTDB): domain Bacteria; phylum Bacillota; class Clostridia; order Oscillospirales; family Acutalibacteraceae; genus SIG603. The sequence continues at coordinate 5,725 of CAYJIA010000069.1, read as the reverse complement.
ATTTCGTCAAAAACTTCAAAGTTCTGACAACACTTGTGTATGGTTACAGAGGCAACGCCGCCACAACCTATAATTAAACATTTACTCATTTTCATTTTCCTTTCAACTGTAAAAGTATTTCTCTTGTCACTTTGCAAGCGACTGCTGTAGATGCGCCACTGTTATCGTAATGTGGCGACAATTCATTTATGTCACAGCCTACAATGTTTAAATCTTTTAGCTGTAATATGACTTTCATAAGCTCTTTAAATGTCACGCCTCCTGCTTCGGTAGTACCTGTCCCCCAAAATATCGATGGATCCAGCACGTCTAGGTCAAGCGAGAAGTAAAGTGGAATATCTTTACACTTGCTTTTTATCTCTTCAAATCCTTCTAAATCAAACTTATGCAGGTTCGTATGCTTTTTCGCAAAGTCAAACTCAACCTTTTCGCCGCTTCTTATTCCGAATTGGTGGATTTTTTTGTCTCCCAAAAATTCCCAAATAAGTCTCATCACCGATGCATGAGAGAGTTTTTCGCCAAGATATTCTTCTCTCAAATCTGTGTGTGCGTCAAGGTGAATTACTTGCAGGTCGGGATATTTTTCATAAACAGCCTTAACACTTCCATAACTTATCAAATGTTCACCGCCTAGCATGACCGGAATTTTCCCGTCATCTAGTATAGCTTTAGTATTTTCATAAATCATATCAAGTGCTTTTTGAGGGTTACCAAACGGAAGCTCCAAGTCTCCCCCGTCAAAAATTTTCATCTCTGATAAATCTCTGTCACAATATGGCGAGTAAGTTTCTATTCCAAAACTCTCATTTCTAATAGCCGAAGGACCAAACCTAGTGCCTGGTCTAAACGAAGCTGTTCCGTCAAACGGAGCACCAAATAGAACTACATCGCTATCAAGGTAATCTGCTTCACACCCTATAAAGGTATGTACATTACTTTTCATCTTCCCTTAGCACCTCCTCAACATAGTTTGGCAGATAAAATGCACCTTTGTGCAAATTTGTATTATAATAATCGGTTTTTATATTTAATGAATTAAAATAATTTTCGTCTAAATCATTTATTGGATGAACATTTTTTGAGGCAAATCCAAACAGCCAGTGCCCAGACGGATATGTTGGTATATGTGCTTGATACACTTTACTTATCGGAAATACACTCACTATTCTTTTATGTGCAAACTTCATAGCTTTACAGTCTTCTTTGTAAAATGGGCTTTCGTGTTGATTTACCATAATTCCATCGTCCGAAAGTGCCCTGTGGCAGTTTCCGTAAAACTCTTTTGTAAAAAGAACTTCACCCGGACCCGATGGATCTGTGGAATCTACTATAATCAAATCATACTTCTCTTTTGTGTGCCTTACAAATTTCAACCCATCTTCAAATCTTAAATTCATTCTCTCATCATCAAAGCCACAAGCAGTTTTCGGTATAAATTTTTTACAAACTTCCACTACACGTTCATCAATTTCTACTATATCTACACTTTCAATCTGTGGATATTTTGAAAGTTCTCTTGCAACTCCGCCGTCACCTGCACCTATCACCAAGACCTTTTTTATGTCCCTCTTCATTGCCATAGGCACATGCACCATCATTTCATGATAGATAAACTCGTCTTTTTCAGTGAGCATCATAACTCCGTCAAGAGTTAAAAACTTGCCAAACTCTGGTGAGTCAAACACGGCAATTTTTTGGTAGTCACTTTCTTCAAAGTGGAGTTGCCTTGACACTTTTATAGAAAATCTAATATTTTCTGTGTGATATTCGCTGTACCATAAATCGTCCATCTTGCTCCCCCTTAAATTACATTTAGTCGGCTGACATCCATACTTTCAGGTCCTGTAAGCAGACAGCCTTTCTCCTTTGCGTATCTTATATACTCAATAATTTCCTTTGTAATTTCCTCTCCCGGTGCTAAAACAGGTATGCCAGGTGGGTAGCAAATTACAAATTCACAAGATACTTTACCCTCACATTCCGATAAATGCAAACTTCTTTTGTCTGCGTAAAACGCCTGTCTCGGGCTTAGCTTTACTATAGGGTTTATGTAGTCGTTTGAAAGCATCCCGCCCTTGTCTTTTTTATAATTTCTTTGTATTTCAGAAAGTGCCGATATAAGCCTTTCTATATTTTTGTTCTTATCTCCTACAGAAATATAGGCAAGAATATTTCCCAAATCTCCAAATTCAATTTGTATGTCATATTCATCACGCAAAAGCTCGTAAACTTCAATTCCTGCAAGCCCTAGCTCTAGGGTATTCACGGCAAGTTTTGTCGCGTCAAAGTCGAACACGCTGTCGCCATTTATGATTTCTTTTCCATATGCATAATAGTCGCCTATTTCATTTATTTCTTCTCTGGCATAATTTGAAAATTTAAGCACCTTATTAACAAGTTCTTCTCCGTTAATTGCTAAATTTCGTCTTGAGATATCAAGGCTTGACAGCAAAAGATACGAACCACTTGTTGTTTGAGTAAGGTTTATAATTTGTCTTACATAGTGTTCGTTTACGTTTTCGCTACAAAGCAAAATTGAACTTTGGGTTAAAGAGCCTCCCGATTTATGCATACTTACAGCCGCCATATCGGCACCTGCCTGCATTGCAGATATCGGCAATTTATCACTAAAATAAAAATGTGTTCCGTGCGCCTCGTCGACTAGCACTCTAATTCCATTTTCGTGGGCTAGTTCAACTATGCTTTTAAGGTCGGAGCAAATTCCGTAATAAGTCGGATTATTTACGAGTATTGCCTTGGCGTCTGGATTGTTTTTTATAGCCTCTTTTATGTCATTTATGGACATCCCAAGAGCAATTCCTAGTCTTTCATCCGTTTGTGGGTTGATGTACACGGGTATTGCATCGCAAAGCACCAGCGCATTAATCACACTTTGATGGACATTTCTTGGCAAAATAATTTTCTCATTGCCCTTTACACTTGCCAAAATCATGGATTGTACAGAAGAAGTTGTTCCACCTACCATAAAAAAGGCGTGTGCTGCGCCAAAACAATCTGCCGCAAGCATCTCTGCCTCTTTGATAACACTTGTCGGATGGCATAAATTGTCGAGAGCCTTCATAGAATTTACATCTACACTAAGACATTTTTCCCCTAAAAACTCGGTGAGAAGTTTATTGCCTTTACCTCTTTTGTGACCAGGCACATCAAAAGGAACCAATTTATTAGACTTCATGTCCTCTAAAGCATCCATCAAGGGCATTTTCTTTTGATTCATCTAATTTACTCCTTGTAAATATTTGTACCGCTAAAAATTTCTATCATTTCTTTTCTTAGCGCATTAGTAATATCAAGTCTTTTTTGCGGTGCGATTTCATATACATCCGCATTGAACAAATAATTTTGAAGCACTATATCTTTTATAAGCATTTTCGTATGGAAAATATTCGACTGGTAGACATTTACATCTATCGCATCGTACTTTTTAAGTGTTTTCTCGTCTATAAAGTCTTGAATTGATGTCAAATTGTTGTCGGAAAATACTTTTTTACCGCTTACATCTCTTGTAAACCCACGAACTCTATAGTCCATTGTAATAATATCAGAATCGAAATTTCCAATAAGAAAATCAAGTGTTGAAAGCGGAGTTATCTCTCCACATGTCGAGACGTCAATATCAACTCTAAATGTAGCAATCGCATTTTCTGGGTGATATTCAGGATATGTATGCACAGTAACATGGCTTTTGTCAAGGTGTGCTACTAGTGTCTCGCCACTTCTATTTTTCGCCATGCTCTCCTCTGCTATTAAAAAAGTTACGCTTGCTCCTTGTGGTTCGTAGTCTTGCTTTGAAATATTTAAAACTGTGGCGCCTATCATTTCCGTAAGCTTTTGTAGTATTGCCGTAAGTCTATCAGAGTTATACTGCTCATTTATATACTTAATATAGTCTTGTTGCTCTCTTGCAGTTTTCGCATAACATATGTCATAAATATTAAAACTTAGGGACTTTGTCAAGTTGTTAAACCCATATAATTTCAGTTTGTCCACAGTTAAAATTCCTCCTAAAAAATAAAAATGTATCACAACGCAGTGATACATAAAAAGTGTAATATAAACCGCTCTATATGTCAATAGATTTGGCGAAAAAAAGGCGTATTTTTACAAGTTTTTATTATTAAATTTCCTAAATTTATAATTTTTCTTGACAAAAAAGAATATTAATGCAATACTTAGTATATACAAACCAAAATTAGGTAAAATATATTTAATTTTTATATATGAAATTATGCTAAAAAGGAGGGTTTAACGTGACAAAATTCTTAAAACAACTTATAACAAAAGAATATGCTCTTGATGTCGTATCTATAAAACAGGTCACTGGCGGCTGGGCGGCATTCGCCTTTGTTGTGAGTACTAAAAGCGGTAAAAAGTATTTTTTGAAAGCGTATGATAAAAAAAGAAGCTCGACCTTTAAAAACATAAGATACATTCGCCAAATTAGCAATGTCACGAAGCTGCTCGCCACAAAGTGTGACCTTGCTCAAAATATTCCTGTACCAATAAAAACCGTAGACGAGGCATATTTTTATGACAGCGGCGACTATGTTGTTTGTCTTTTAGAATATATAGACGGCAAAACCGTGGCAGGAGATACACTAAACGAAAAACAAGCTACTACCCTTGCTAAGATAGTCGATAAGCTTCATTCAAGCACACAAAAAATTGAGTTTCACGCCGATTTCCCTAGAGAAGTATTCGACGCCGACTCTGCTCAAAGTGTTCTTGACTATATAAGTCAAGAAGAGGATGAGGAAAACAGCGAGGTTTTAAATCATTTATATAAGTACGAGGACCGAATACTTGAAAATATTAATATCTGTTTGACTATTGCACAAAGGTACAAAGAAAAACCTCCTATTTTTGTTTTATGCCACACCGATATCCACACTTGGAATATCATGGTAAGCGATGACAATTTGTGGTTAATAGATTTTGAAGGTTTAAGGCTTGCACCTAAGGAGCATGATTTATGGATGCTAGAGGAATATCGTCACGCACTTGAGGCCGAATATTCCGACTACAGCATGGACATAGCGCTGGTTGAGTATTATTCAAGACTTAGAATTTTGGACGATATCAACGATGAGATAGAGGCGCTGTGCGACACAAATATGAGTGACGAATATTATAAAGAGCATAAAGCGAATTTGATAGATGAACTTGAGAAATTGTAAAAAAGCAAAAGTTTTACTAAATTTTTTTCAAAAAATTTCGAGGTCTTGGAGCAGAGCTCCAAGTCGTTTTCCGCAGAAAACGAAATCCTGTCCTTAGAAGCGCATTTTTGAAAGTGAATTTTTTAGCAAAGCTAAAAAAGAGAAAACTTTTTGAAAGAAAAAAAGTTTTTTGAACTTCGGCTTACAGAAAACTCCAAGGCAAGAGCAAAGCCCTTGCCCTACGATTTCAATTTGACTTTTGCGGTGGATTTCAGGCGGCCGATGACCGCCCCTACAGGCGGAAAACCTTAAATTTAGGTGTAGGGGCGACCATTGGTCGCCAGCAACGTTTCCACAAAATTCCCATTTATGACGTAGGGGCAAACCTATGTGTTTGCCCGCAAGGTTTCCGCAAAACCCAAGGCAAGAGCAGAGCCCTTGCCCTACGATTTTAATTTAAATTTCATGGTGGATTTCAGGCGGCCGATGAGCACCCCTACAGGCGGAAAACCTTAAATTTAGGTGCAAGGGCGACCATTGGTCGCCAG
>CAYJIA010000068.1:0-8551 GCA_964370115.1 uncultured Eubacteriales bacterium | reverse complement strand
ATTTCTTAAAGTTATCGCCCTTTTTTGTTTTTAAATATAAAAATTTAAGGAGTGTTTACGCATCAAATGAAGATAAGACAAAAAGTAAGAAAATGAAAGTCAGTTTAAACTATCATCGGAAATTTAGAGTTGCTCGCTTTTTAGCTTTTCCATTATAACTTTCTCCTTTTATGCTAGCAAAAGAATCATATACTCACTCTATCTCTGCAAAATAAATCTCAGCCCTATCCTGCATAGCTTTTGCACATTCTTCTGCTGTCATTAGTCCGTTATAGAAGTCTGCTTGTAATGACTGCAGTGCAGAATTTAGCTCTGTAAATGAAAAGGCTTTTATCATAGGCATTGACAGCGTATCTTCAACGTATAAGATAAATTCTTCAACTATTTTTTCTGAAATTTCCCACTTAGTTGCCGTATATTTGTAGTGGTTGTGAAGATTATTTTTATTAATTGGAATAAATCCTAAATATTTTACACCGTCTAATTCTCCACTTTCGTTAAAATACTCAGGCGTCTCGCTTTCGGCTATGTAGTACTTTATAAATTCCCATGCAAGCTCTTTGCTCTGAGCATTTTTGGGCATTCCAAAACTCATTACAATATTTGGCACTATCTCTCCATTTTGTGTCGATACAGGAAATGCTTTTGACACATTTTCCAATTCTTTTGTCAAATGCTCCTGATTGTAATAAGAGGACAATAAACCCTCTACAAAATAATCTTCTCCATTTAACGGAGTATTTTCTCCCTCCATTTCAAGTATACCAAAGGGTGCGATACAAGACGTGTAATTATTGGTGATTTCCAAATATTCTATGAATTCAGGTGTATTAAAATTCACGTTCATGTTACCTGCATCAAAGCACGATGCGTACATTTCATTAAACATCAGGGCTTTCCCTGTCATAATTTCACGGTTTATGTATTTAATTTTTGAAAATTCTGCGCTTTCTAGAGTTTTAAAATATGTATCGTATAAAAACTTATAATCCACCGTGCTCACTAAATTTTCATCAATTTCAAAGTGCGCTAGCACATCTTCTCTAAGTCTTACCGATACAAAATTAAACTCTATTGGGAATGTATATAGGGCTCCTCTGATTTCTTGAGATTTTAACACATTTTCAAAATAATCTTCCTCTGCAAATTCGCTGTCACTTTCCATAAGCTCATTAAAATCTTGCATCAAATCTGCACCTATAAAGTCACTGGTGCTGTCACTTCCCATGCTTATAATTATGTCAGGTACATCACCTGAATTCATCTTAATTTTTAAATCATCCTCATATTTTTGTGTGGCAACCGCCGCCTGCTCTGCGCTCTCAAGCAGAAAATTCACTGTGGTGTCATTAACTTCAAATTTTACATTTGGGTGAATTTTCTGAAATTCCATTGCCACACGATACCAACCTGTAAACTCACTAGGTTCGTGAAGTGAAGAAATTTTTAAAGTCCCCGAAAGTCCACGTTCTGTTACGTCGTCACCGCTATCCGAACTCTCACTTTCCTCGTTCTGGTTTGATACATCCGCTGTATGTTTCGAATAAATCTCAGCGTTTTTGTCTGTGCATGATACTAATGTAATTAAGCTTAGACATAGTATTATTGATATAATTTTTTTCATAACATTTTCCTCGCTAACTTTTTCATTCTATCTCCTGTGTTATAAATTGTCCTGTTGAAAATCTATTAAGGCAGCAGAATAAGTTGCACAAAATAGCTACCATTCACAAACGCCTCCGCGTCATCATGAAGGGTGCTATAAAGCCCCCAAAAGTGCATGGTGAATCATGCACTTTCGAATCCTCATAAATACAAATGGATAGACTCATGCAAATCAGTTTCACTCCATTTTTGCCACACCATTCAAGTGCTGTGGCGAGTTGTCCGATTAGTTCTTTTCCTTCGTCTAATAAATCTGCATTTCCCTTTCGCCGAAATTGGTCCCGTCACATATGAACTATACGCAACAAAGGCGGATATATCGCCGACTGAGATTTCACCTCTTGTCACCATATATCCGCCTATTATGTACAGTGAGCAAGTTACTCCCCATTCAAGCATTACTTCGATAAAAAAATTCCGTTTTAATTGATTTAATGGTAACATATATAGTTGCAAAAAACAATATATTTTTTAATTAAGAACTTTTGTTTGAAGTATCAATTTTATTTATCGGTAGAAAAGGCTTTGCGAGCTACTTAAAGCTCATATAGAAAATTCTCTGGAATTGTTGAATTTTCAATTTTAATATGCTAACATAAAAATATAATATTTTTAGTGAAGATTTGGAGGTTTGGATATGCAACATGATGTAAATAATCTATGCATTAATTGTTTTTTTGGAACTGTTTTGAATGGAACTTGTGACTATTGTGGCTTTTCGGAAAATTCTTACAACGTGCTCTCAAGTCATGTGGCGCCAAAGACTGTGCTTATGGGGAAATATGTGATAGGCAGGGTTTTAAGTGAGGATAAGCTTGGCGTTACATATTTGGGTTTTGACATCAGCTCAAATTCCAGAGTTAGCATAAGAGAGAGCTATGACCCAAATAGATTTTTAAAAGAAGCCGAAAATTTGGCAAGATTTAGAGGTGCACAGGGGATAACGAGTGTTCTTGATTATTTTACCGAAAATAGCAAGGCTTTTATTGTCACAGAATTTGTAGATGGCGTTACATTTGGAAATTACTGCACCGAGTATGCAGGTGCGATTTCAAGCGAACAAATATTTAATATGTTAGAGCCTGTCATTTATTCATTGGCGTCGGCACATAGTGTCGGTGTTGTTCATGGAAATGTTAATGCTGAGAATATTATTGTGACAAGTAATGCTGAATTGAAACTGATTAATTTTTTTAGTGGAGAGAGTAATTACTACAATACAGATGTTTATGCAGTTTGCGCTGTAATATATAAAATAATTACGGGAATTGACCCTAGTACAGGACTGCAAGCTCCGTCGGCCTTGGGGATAAATATAGACTCGCACAAGGAACAGGTGCTTTTAAGCGCCTTGGCGGGCACAGTGGAAAGTATGAATGACTTACTTGTAGGTTTTTATCAAACTCCTACATATTCAAATGAACAAATTTCGCAGCCTAATCTTACGCCTCAAAAGAAAAAACCTTTAGGACTTATTATCGGTCTAAGCTCCGCTTTTGTGGTGGCGACAATTGTTATGGTTGTGATTTTCTTCATGCCATCAAATAATATGCCAAGTTTTTTTGGTGCACCAGACACACTCCTTGATGAGAGTAGTATAAGTCAAGAAGAAAGCTCATCTTCAAAGGTAGACGAGATAACATCAGAGCCTACCCCTACGCCGACTTTAGAGCCTACACCCGAGCCCACGCCTGAACCTACACCTGATATGTCTGAACAAACCGCAAAAGACATTTACAAAGAAATTTATGCAAGAGCTACTACCATTATGGGCGGAACAAGTTACTACGTGAATTTAGGTGATGATTCTTCTATGATTTTTAGCCAGTACGATCAACTTGAAACTTATACTGAATATCCAAATGATACATATGAATATCATTTTATAGACGGAAAACTTGCACTGTATGTCGAAACCGAATATTCAGGCGACGATGTATTAGCGAATTATTATTTTTTTGAAGATGATGTGTGCATAAGATATCAAACTTTTGATTTAGCAAATGAGGTGATCACCGATAGAGGTGAACTTATAACCGATGAAAGTCTTGAAATTGATTTAGATGTGGTAAGCGAAATATTAACTCAAGTTCCGTGGATAGTTGAAACCTCCAATGAAGTGTTAGACCCATTTAGCATGAGTGACATAGTAGAAATATCTGCGACCTCATCATTATCCGAATACGGCATGACACATTCGCCTGAGAGAACCGTAGATGGCGACAGCTCTACGGCGTGGTGCGAAGGTGCTGCGGGAAATGGCATAGGAGAGAGTATAACTTATACATTTAGCAGTGATAAATTAATTGGGGCAATGATGATTGAGCCTGGATTTGGCATATCGGAAACGCTGTATTATAAAAATTCAAGACCGTCTGGTATGTTTGTGGAGTTTTCCACTGGCTTTGAAACGTATGTTATGTTTGATGACTACTATTCCTCTTGGGTTGAAATAGTGTTTGACATTCCACAGTACTGTAGTTGGGTGAAATTTACCATTGATGAAGTTTATAGCGGTAGTGTGTATACCGATACATTAATTTCAGAAGTTGAATTTTTAGGTAATTATCGACCAGAGTATACATATTGATATAATTATGATTAAATTCAGATTTGCGCTACCACTGCTAGGAATGTTTGAAATAAATTTTTTAAAAAGCTTAAATTAAGGTAGATATTAAGCTCTCTTCAAACGCTTAATTCTTTGTTGGAGTAATTTTAATTCTTTAAACCTATCAACAATATTTATTACATATGCCGAGTGGCAACTTGACTTTTTATGTGAAATTTAATATAATTACTATAGATATGTGTACGGTTTTTAAGTTAAAGTGTATAGTGAGTTTCACTATAGAAAATGGTGAGGTGCAAAATGAGCATAAATGATAACATAACTCTAAAAGATGGAAACTCAAAAAGTGTCGAAGAAGAATTAAAGTCTAATGAAATATTAAAATCAATTTTGGGTGCAGCGCCCTTTGCGTTCAATTTGTGGAACAAAAATATGATTAATATAATGTGCAACGCACACATTATACAAGCTTTTAACGTTAGCAGTTCAGAAGAGTTTTTGGATAGATTTTATGAATTTTCGCCGGAGTTTCAACCAAACGGCAAAACTTCTGAAGAAATGTCACAAATAAATTTTGAATTGGCTCTTAAAAACGGAAGGCATGTATTCCATTGGATGCACGTCACACCAAACGGAAGTAGATTTCCTACTGAAATTACTTTGGTTAAGCTTAATACCTCGGTAAATGAGGTGTATGTAGTGGGCTTTATAAAAGATTTGCGTGCAGAATTTGATTATGAACAAAATGACGTTAGTTACGATTTTTATTTTACTGACAAGATTCCGAAAAGCCGTTTAATGTACGAAATTAAAGAGTTATCGGATGAATGGTTTTTTACCATAGATTTAAGAACAGGAGCTATTGCATTTTATGGCAAATGGTGGTTTAGTTCGTTTGGTGCAAATGCTATAATTACTGAGAGCAGGATGTTTGAGTTCGGACTTATAAGTGAGGACGATGTACATATTTACCAAGATATGATGAATGATATAAAATCCGGCATTACGGGTACTTATGAATTCAAATTATTAAATGATGCTGGAGAGTACAGATATCACAGAGTTAATAATACTTTTATAAAAGATGCGACTGGTATGCCTGTTTTTGTGATGGGAAAAGGTTTTGATATTCACGAGCAACGCGCTATTGAAAAAAGATCTCAAAAAGATTTACTTACCGATTGTTATAATAAAATAAGTGCTGAAAATATTATATCTCAAAAGATTGCAAAAAACAGCGAGGCTACACATGCGTTTTTTATTATTGATATCGATAATTTTAAGGCTATTAACGATAATCTAGGACATTTCTTTGGCGACGAGGTGCTTAGAGATATATCGGCAGGCTTGAAAGAGGCATTTCGAGATGTTGATATCATAGCAAGAATTGGCGGAGATGAATTTATTATTTTCGTTGAAAATTTGGCGGATATGAATATCATTACTCAAAAAGCTAAAAAGATACTCCAAGTTTATAGGAAAACGTATTCCGGTGAATATAAAGATTATTCCATTTCTGGTAGTGTAGGTGTTGCGCTGTATCCTAATGATGGAATAACTTATGATGAAATATATCAAAACGCTGACAAGGCGTTAAGCCATGCGAAAATGCAAGGTAAAAACAGATATATGCTCTACTCTGATGATTTTGATATTGGCACTACAAGAAGTGTTACAAAAATTGAAAATGCAAATAGAATTGCAAGCTCGTTCTTTGATTACGACCTTATTTCGGCTGTGTTTAATATACTGTATGAAAAAAACGGTGACAGTGATTCAATCAATTTAGCGATTAGCTATTTGTGCCAAAAATATAATGCAGACAGAAGCTATATTTTTGAAACGCTAGACGACTGTCTGACGCTTAATAACACATTTGAATACTGCAAAGAAGGCATCGGAAGTGAGATTGATAACCTGCAAGGGATTCCTTATGAGCTATTTGCAGATTTCCTAGACAAAGCGCATAACGACATTATATATTCTAACAACTTAAGAGAGACTTTAGAGCAAGACAGGGCTTTTGAAATTATGGACGATCAGGGCATTTTGTCGTTTGTTCATGCGCAAATTAAACGTGACGGTAAAATGATGTTCTTCTTGGGACTAGATGATTGCACAAAAACCAGAATATGGACAGAGCGAGAAATTAACAGTATACAATATATTGGAAAATTTTTGTCAATTATTTTGCAGGGTAAACATCTACGAGACGAGTTGCAAGAGCTTGCAGTAAGCAATAAAAACTCTGCAGATATTTTAGATACCACCGATAGTGTGGTTTATGTAAGTGATTTAACCAACTATGATTTATTATATCTTAACGAGTTGGGAAAACGCACGGCAGGGATTACGAGTGATGAGGAGTATAAGGGCAAAAAATGCTATAATCTTTTACAAGGAAAAAACGAGCCTTGCGACTTTTGTACAAACCAGTTGTTAAAAGAAGACGAGTATTATGAATGGTCACATTATAATCCTAAATTTAATACAACATATTTATTAAAAGATAAGCTAATTAATTATAAAGGTAATATGGCAAGACTTGAAATTGCCACGGACATATCAACCCTTGTGGAGCTTGAAAAGACAATAAGTGATAGACTTACAGACGAAAAATTTTTAATGGATTGCGTTGAAATGCTACATGCGGGCAATGGGCCTGATGCTTCAATATTCTCTCTTTTGGAGGCAGTTACAAATTATTACGATGCAGAAAGAAGCTATATATTTGAAGTTTCAGAATGTGGAGAGTTTATCAGCAATACTTACGAATACTGTAGGTCTGGCGTGCAGGCGTTTAAAGAAAAGCTTCAAAATCTACCGAAAAGCGAACTTAGCGTTTTGCTAGACAAATGCGAATCACAAGAGGCGTTTTTCATGGATATCGATACACTTGACATAAACTCTCTTGAATATGAGCTTATGAAATTGCAAGACCTTAAAGACATAATTATAGGTGCGATACGAGTAGAAGGTAGTGAAATAACAGGCTTTGTAGGAGTAGATAATGCACTGAAGAACAAGGAAAAAGCTTCTATAATAAGAACAGTGGCAAAATTTACCGCTACTTTCCTTGACGAGACACAGTTGCTTGCAAACTTAAATAGACTCAGCTACTACGACATACTTACAGGTGTTAAAAATAGATATAGCTATAGTTTGAGGATAAAAAATATTGATCAAAATATCGACAGCCTAGGTGTGCTTTATGCAGACATAATCGGATTAAGTTCAATAAACGATACTAACGGAGTACTGTTTGGCGACAGTATCTTGGTGAATTTGTCAAAGATTTTATACGAAATTTTTGAGGATAAAGTTTTTCGCGTGGGTGGAGATGAATTTGTTGTAATCTCGGAAAATGAATCAGAACCTGATTTTGAAAAAAATATTGCATTATTAAAAGAAAAGCTGGCGCAAGAAGCAGAATACAAGGTTTCCATAGGTTATACTTGGAATAAAAATGTGAAAAATAGCAATAATAAATCGAAGTACTTGCATGAATGTGAAAACTATGTTCGTATTTTGCGCGAAAATTTAGAGATGGAAATTGCAAGTGGCAAATATTTGGTATATTTACAACCACAAATGAACCTTGAGTCAGGAGAGGTGAAAAGTGCAGAAGCCCTTGTGAGGCGCATTGGCGCAGGCGGTGTGGTTCAAGCTCCGATTTACTTTTTACCATTTTATGAGAAAGAGGGAATTATATCAATAATTGATGAGTTCGTGTTTGAGACGGTTTGCAAAACACTAAAATCGTGGAAAGATAGCGGAGTGGAAACATTGCCTGCTATCGCAGTGAACTGTTCGAGAATGACTATTTCGAAAAAAGGTATTGTCGAAAAATTCTCGGCAATTTGCGATGCTTATGGTATAGAGCACTCAAAACTCGTAATAGAAATAACCGAAACAATTAATAGAGTTGATGAAAACTGCTTGGCTTTGATTATCAAAAAGTTTTCAGATGAAGGTTTTTTGGTTTCTCTTGATGATTTTGGCAGTGGCTACTCAAACTTAAACTCTCTTGTAATATCAGATTTTGATGAAATTAAAATTGATATGAAAATAGTAGATGGCATACACAAAGATGAAAAATCTAAACTATTAGCAAGTCTTGCCATCGGGCTGTGCAAAGGTCTTGTTAAGGTCTCGTCTGTTGCAGAGGGTGTCGAGAATAAGCAACAGCATGATATGTTGCAGGACATGGGATGTACAGTGGGCCAAGGCTACTACTATGCAAAACCTATGTCAATAAAAAATTTTACAGATGAGTATATCACCATGTAAAACTTTGTAGTGCTGTGAAAGCCT
>CAYJIA010000067.1:0-9337 GCA_964370115.1 uncultured Eubacteriales bacterium | reverse complement strand
TAAGGGAGTAGGTCGGGTAACTGGCGCGAGGGTTCAAATCCCTCTTTCTCCGCCATAATTAAACACCAAAAAAGATGTCATCGGAAGAAAATGCCGATGACATCTTTTTCGGTGGTTACGGGCTTTTTTCTAAGGAAAAAGGCTCGTTTTTTTACGAGCGAGCTTATGCTGTAAATTCGGTAAGTGAAAAACTAATAATACTTTTCATAATTTTCGCCGTTTTAAATGTTTCAGTTTACGCAAGCGAAAGCTATCAAATGATGGTTGATGAAGAAGTTTTTTTGATTAGAGGGAATTGAACCCGGGAGGGTTTGGTCCTGCTTGTCTCAACCAAAAGCACTCGATTAGTCGGGTGTTTTTTTATTAAATATAATAAAAAAGAGCATTGGGGAGATGTACCCAATGCTCTTAGACTGCTTTAACAAAAAAGTAAGCTCTTTTTGTACTTATTGTGCCTTGCTTATTATACATTCTCTAAAATATCAAGTACCTCGGAAATGTTTTTCTTTCCAAAATGCACGAGCTCAGCATTTATTATCATACAAGGCACACTCATGATATTATGCTTTGATTTTAAGTCTTCATAATGAGGTAAGTCGTAAATATCGAGGCATATATTATTGTTTAGTAGTGCAACTCTCTCAACTGCCATAACGAGCTCTGGGCAGTTTGTGCAAGAAAGTGTCACGGCTAAATCAATATTGATTTTTTTATCTATAGCTCTAATTCTTGCTGTGTCTTCCTCTGATATCATCTGCCCTGGGCCTGCTGCGTTGTAGAGTCCTACTACGAATGAATTAAATTCGTGTCCGCCTGGTACCCCGTGAAAAGACACACCCATATACTTTTCATCTTTTGAAAAAATGGAAATGCTTGGAAGTGCTTTAGTCGTTAAATTATCATCTTTTTGACAAATAACATTCTTACTAAGCCCCGAAAACTCGGACATGAAGCCTTTAACTTCATTAGATATATCTCTTTTATCAAGTCTGTACTTTAGATTTATATCTGACTCAAAGCGAGAGAACACAGGGGCTAGTTGCTCTTTGATTTCGGCAGAAATAAATGCTCCGTCATCTTCTTTGCTTGCGGTAGTCGATTTTTCTTCTTTTTTTGGCAGATTATATTCTCTTTTAGGTATCGCAAGTCGCTCATACTCGGCTGCAATATATTTTTCAAGAGATGTGGCGGCAGTTGCACCGTCTGACACTGCGGTTACAACCTGCCTTAAATTTTTAATGCATATATCACCTGCTGCATAAACTCCGTCAATATTAGTTTTTCTGTTTTCGTCGGTGATAATATATTTTTGTTCATTAAGGTTAATGCTGTCGGCAAAATTTTCACTTGCAGGCGCATAGCCTGCAAACACAAATACACCAATGCCGTTTTCGTCGGATTTATTTTGCTCTTCACCGTTTTTGTTAAGCACTATTCCTTTAACAAAATTTTCACCATACACTTCTTTTACACTTGTGTTATAAAGAAGCTCTATCTTTTCATGTGCTTTAACTTCTTCCACAACAGAACCTGTACAGGTGAAATCATCACCTATAATTGCCATATATATTTTTTTTGCGAATCTTGTTAGAAATAAGCTCTCTTCACAAGCAGCAAAACCACTACCCACGACATAAATATCTTTTCCAGTGAAAAATTCTCCGTCACAAGTAGCACAGTATGCAACACCTCTGCCTTTAAATTTGCTTTCACCTTTAAAACCTACCATTCTAGGCGATGCTCCGCTTGCTATTATTACACCTAAAGTGTCAAAATCACCTTTATCGGTTTTTAAGGTAAAGCACTCACCGTTCTTATCAAAACTTTTTACATCGCAAAGCAAAAATTCAGCGCCAAATGCCGCAGCTTGTCTTTGCATTTCTTTTGTTAATTCTTCGCCACTTGTGTGGTATACACCAGGGTAGTTTACAACTTCAGATGTTATAGTTATCTGACCGCCAAACTTGTTTTTTTCAAGTACTAAAGTTTTGTACTTTGCCCTTGCCATATATATTGCGGCAGAAAGTCCAGCTGGACCGCCGCCTATAATAATTGCATCATAAAAATCCTTTTTCATTTAATTCACCTCTTAATTTTAACTCAAATAAAAAACGGCAGAACAAATCCACCGCTTTTATCTGCACTATTTTATATTATTCCAACTAAGTCAAGGCTTGGTTTAAGTGTTTTTTCGCCTGGCTTCCATTTTGCTGGGCAAACTTCGTCGCCGTGCTCGGCAACAAATTGTAAAGCTTGAACTCTTCTGAAAAGCTCGTCTGCATTTCTGCCAACGTTGCCAGCTAGAACTTCATAGGCTACAATTTTGCCCTCAGGATTTACTACAAATGTACCTCTCTCTGCAAGTCCTGCCTCTTCTATCATGACATCAAAGTCACGAGCCAGCGCGCCTGTAGGGTCGGCAAGCATTGGATATGCAATTTTTTTAATTGTATCCGACGCATCGTGCCAAGCCTTGTGCACAAAATGAGTGTCACAAGACACAGAATATATTTCGCAGTTTACAGCTTTAAAATCTTCATATTTATTTGCCAAGTCTTCAAGCTCTGTTGGGCAAACAAATGTAAAGTCTGCTGGATAAAAGAAAAACACACTCCACTTACCTAAAATATTCTCTTTAGTTACTTCTTTGAAACTGTTTTCGATATAGCTTTGCACTTTAAAATTCGCCACTTCTTTTCCTATCATTGACATAATTGTTACCTCTTTTCTTTTTTATTAAATTATATTGATTTTCCAAAGTTTATGCATGACTCTTCGACAGCACTGTCGGGTGTGTTTTCTGAGAGTATTGGCTCGCCTACAATTGTTATTCCACCGCTTTCACACTCTTCTTTAAAAGTCTTCATGTATTCTCCGCCACCCCAGCCATAAGAGCCGAACAAATAGATTTTTTTACCTATTAAATCTTCTTTTATGCTATCAAACATAGGCATAAATTCACTTTCATCAAGTTCTTCACTGCCACAAGCCGGGCAACCTAAAACAACAGCATCATAATCTTTTACAATAGCGGTGTTAAATGTGCCACAAGTAAAAATACCCACATCATTACCTGACTCTTTTACACCCTCAAAAATTTTATTTGCCATTATTTCAGTGTTCCCAGTAGAAGTCCAATATATTACTGCAACTTTGCTCATTGTTATCCCTCGCTTTCATGCTTTAAGTTAGCTTCTGCTAACTTTGCTTTAAATATACATCAATATTTCTGTGAAGTCAAGATAATTGTCATATAAAATAAAATTAATTCTATTCTAAAATAAAAATTATTTGTTTAATACAAAGAAAATGCTGTGAATATTTGCGAAACATAGCTAAGTGTTTTGCGCAGTAAGCGGTAGTGGAGATGTCGGATTTGTATTAAAAGTGGAATTTACACTTGCAACTAGTATAATAAAGTGATAAAATTATTTTAGTGATAATTAATATAAATAATCAACAATAAGCGCAAAAATAAATATAACATTAGAGTGGCCTAATACACAAAATGCGGAGGGATGAATATGAACAGTATAAAACGAGCATATCTAAATTTAAAAGTAAATATGAGCAAGACGATTTTGCAAATAATTATTTTCTCGGTGGTGTTTGTATTTATTGTCGCCTGTCTAATTATCTATCAAACTGCTGATGACTATGTGAAGACTTTGGAAGTGTCGGTTAAGAATGCTGTTACGGTTAGCGGTGCGGATATTTCAGTCGGAGAAAGCGGTGCGACCAAAGTAAGTAAAGTTTACCTAACACAAAAAGAGGTGGACAAATTGTTGGAGTTTGACGGTATTGCAGGATATAACTATTCATTTACGGAATATTTAGACTATGGTGGAAAGTATAAGCTTTTTGAAAGTACAACGGATAATCAGTATGTGCTTGAGGAAGGTGATGATGGATCTTTGTATACCGCCGTCGATACAAAAACAGATATAGCCTTCACTGCATTTGGTTTTTCGCTTGTTGAAGGGCGACATATAACAAAAGATGATGCCGATAAAAAAGTAGGAATGATATCAAAGAAGTTTGCAGATATGAACAACTTAAAGGTTGGAGATGCATTTACGGCAGTTTCAAAATATCAGCCAGAGTTGAAGTTTGAGTTTGAAATAGTAGGATTGTTTGACGGAGTGGATGGTGATTTTCTTGTAGGTACGGGACATTCACCCGAAGAAATTGTAATTATCCCATCACAGTCAATTTTTATGTATCAAAATGAAGATGCTAAAATAGTGGATTTCATAACGGCAGTAAGTGTTTATTTTGATAGCCATGAGGACAGAGATAAATATATAAGTTTTATTCAAAATAACTTTAATGTAAGAAAGATATTTGAAACGAGATACGACTATTCGCCACCGCCGATACCACAAGAGGCACAAGATTTAAGTTTTGAGGAACTGGCAGATTTCTATTATGAAAATATGTACCTAGACATCAATATCGATACAGAGTGGTATGAAATGGTGGCACAACCGATAGAAAAAGTGAGAGATATATCAGGGTTTGCATTAATCGGATTTATAGGAGGAGCGGTTTTGATACTTGTACTAACATCGAGCGTTTCTATCAAGAAGAGATACAATGAGTTTGGTATCCTTTTGGCAATGGGCGAAAGTAAAGCTAAAATAGCTTTGCAAATTTGCATAGAAACTTTCACAACAATATGTATAGCCTCAGTTATCGGTTTACTTATTGGAATAATTGTAGGTGTTCCTTTTGTTTCAAATTATACAAATAATGCATACCTTACACAGGCTGAACTAGACGGGCAGGTAAACGGAATCACAAATTCTGAGTTTGCAGAGAACTTAAACAGTGGGGTTAGTAGAGAATACCACGTAATAAGTGTATATCTTGTGCAGCGAATTCCAACAGACCTAAGCGTAGCTCCAAATATACAGCCCACCTATTCTTTAGAAAGTCTGCTGATATTCATAGCATTTGCAGGAGTTTTAACAATAATCTCCGCACTTATTCAAACCATTTACATTACAAGAATTAAACCGACCGTGCTACTTACAAGCAGGAGGTAGAATATGAATTTTATTAAAAGAGCAGTTAAAAGTATAGTTTACAGAAAGACAAATGCTATTTTGATGTTGCTGATTTATGCGGTGATGTCGGTGCTTGTCCTGTCGGGACTTACCACAAACTTTGGGGCAAATCAGTATGCTAAAGAGGCAAAATCTGAAATGCGAGCAAGCGTACAGGTTGCAAATTCAGATAGAATACAAACTACGGTAAGAGGCGATAACACTGTGCCAATAGCACTTACCGATGAGCTTGCAAAATCAGAACTTGTGCATAACGGAGAGTATGATGTAAGCCTTAAAACGCTTGCTATACCAAATGATTTTGACGTTTATATGTCCGATGTGCAAAAAACAGAGTACAAAGACTGGGCGAATATCACTGTAATAGGAGTGGACGACACCACAAAACATGAGGACTTTACAAGTGAAACACAGGTGCTACAAATGGGCAGACACCTAGAAAAAGGTGATACAAACCAGTGTGTGGTAAGTCTTGATTTAGTGCAAAGTAATGGGCTTGTAGTGGGCGACACGATAGAGGTAATAGGCTTTCTTGCATCAGAAGACGGAATAACATACACAAAACCTATAAGCCTTGAGATAGTGGGTTATTTTACCTCAAGTAAGATGAGTGCTCAGAGCAATTCGCCCGATTTTAATTATGAAAATCAAATTTATACCTCTGTAGACACAACCATGCTAATTGATGATAACGACAAAGTCCATAAGGCAAATTACGTGCTGACCGACCCGACATCGGGCGAAGAGTTTGAAAAGCAGGCGCTTGCGACTATAAAAGATTTAGGCTATGAGGGAGATTACCACTTTTTAGTCGACAACACTGATTACTTAAGGGTAAGTCTGTCAACAGGCACGGCGGTAAGTATTTCAGAGGCTTTGGTGGTGATGTCGGTGGTAATGGCGACAACGATATTGTCGCTGCTTGTAATAAGCAACCTAAACGACAGAGGATTTGAGATAGGAATACTTATGTCATTAGGTGAAAACAGGTTTAAAATAGCCCTACAAATGATAGTTGAAAACGTGGTAATCATAATAGGCGCAATTACATTATCCCTCGCCTTTGGTGGATTTATAACTGAGAATGTCGCAAATGTGATAAGCAGTGTCGACCTTGAAATAATGATAAACGAAGTAGTAATATCACTGCTATACGCCTGTGGAATAGGCATAGCACTTGCGGTGTCACTCATAGCCGTATACAGAATAGTAATGTACAAACCAAGAGAGATTTTGTCGGGAGGGGAGTAATTTTATGAACTTTTTAAAGCGCAGTTTTTACAGTCTAATGCACAGCAAATATAAAAACATAATAATAGCCTCGGTTTTCTCGGTTATATTTTTTGCGAATGTTATTTGCATGACTATTTTGCAAAGCACTGGGGAGAATGTGAGTTTTTTGGAAGGGGCACTTAAAAATTCTGTCACGGTAAAATATAACCCTATGTCGGGCGGTGGCGGAGGAGAAAACTTTGGCCTTTATACCGCACAAAGTGAAAACGAGTTTAAAGCGCTTGAAAACAACGAATTTGTGGAGGATATAATTTACTATGCCTATGGAAACAATATAAATTTTAACAATGCAGAAATTTATATTCCACCACTTATACAAGAAATGCTCGATTTGGGATATACAGATTTTGAAACGGCAAATGATATGTGGGTCATAGGGCTGTCATCAAGTCAAAAAAGCAACGCCTTTGTCACTATTGGCTATGAGCTTATAAAGGGTGGACATTTTGATGAAAATGATGAAAATGCGTGCATAGTAAGCGAGGAATTTGCAAATTTAAACGGCTTAAGCCTAGGTGACACATTAGAGGCAAATGGTGATTTGGGAGAACAAAAGTTAGTGGTAGGCGGAATTTACAGACTGCCTAAAGTGCATGAAGACAGGCGCAATACAAGGGATATTATGTTTGTGTCTGAAAAGGTATATGGCGATTTTTTTGACAGTTATATATACACCTCGGCTACAGTGTTTTTAAAAGATGTAAGTTATAGAGATGAGTATATAGACTACGTCAAACAACATTATGAGGTCTTAAACGTCTATGATTCTCATTTTGGAAATAATGAGTACACAGAGATCGACGAGGTTTTCAGAGATAAAAACGAAACTGAGCTTGTGAACATGATATCGAGTAACACATATATGGATATCTATTTAAATGACGACTGGTATGAAATGACGGTAAGTCCGCTTGAAATTCAGCTTGTAATTTTTACATATATAGTGGCAGGACTGCAAGTTGTGTCGGCGATGGTGCTCATAATTTTTTCTGCAATGCTTGTAAGTTATAGAAAAAGAGAGTATGGAATACTTTTGTCCTTAGGTGAAACAAAACCAAAAATTTGCCTGCAAGTGCTTACAGAATATGCCATGCCTTTTATCGTGGGAAGTGTGATAGGCATAGTTTTTGCAATGCTAATAGGCACACCATTTGCAGATTATTTTTGCAACTCATTATTGTATGAAAGTCAGGCAGAAACGCAGAGTATGGCAAACGATGTATTGGTGACAGGATATCAAAACAGCTCATCAGTTTTAATGCCACAAATGCAAGAATATATAACGGAGATAGTATATCAACAATCCACAAGCATAAAAGTGCTACCAAAAATTGACGTGGGCATGGATCTCTCGCAGATACTTATTTTCACGTCGACTACAATGCTCGTAGTGCTATTCTCGGCGGTAATTCAGCTTGTGAATATAATAAGATTTAACCCAGCACAGATACTTATGAACCGAAAGGAGTAATTTACAATGTTAAAACGAAGCTTAAACAGCCTATGGCACAGCAAAAAGAAAAATGCGGTTATTATTCTTTTATTTGCAGTAATATTTTTGGCGAATATCATTTGCATGACGGCACTTAAGAGTACGAGAGATACCATAACGTATATGGAGCAAAATGTTAAAAATACACTTACAATAAAAGAAAATCCTATTGTAGAAGTCGGCGGTATGGGTTTTGGAATACCGCCACAGATTCCCGTTTTTGAAAATCGTTTAGTAGATTTGGAAAACGATGAATATGTAGAAGAAATTATATATTATGCCTCAGGTGGTGGCGTTAAAATTGAAGGCACAGAGCAAAATCAATTGGGAAGTAATGATGAATACCTTGCCCAAACTACAAATATACTAGCAGTTACGGAAACCGAGCGCAGTACAGCCTTTACAGTAAGGGATTACACGCTGCTTTCGGGGGAACACATAAATGAAGACAGTGGCAGTGCCTGTCTTATATCAAAAGAATTCTCAGAGCTTAACTCTGTAAAAGTTGGCGACGAGCTAAACGCTTATATAGATTTTTTTGGTGAGGAGCATAAAACAAGTGATAAAATGACGGTAAAAGGCATCTACGAACTGCCAAAAAACAAAGATTATGAAAATCTGACCTACGGGGACTTTATGTTTATTACTCTTCCCTCATATCAAAATTTATTTAGTGAATCCCCCATGGTGAATTATGAATCGGCAACAGTTATACTTAAAGATGATGAATACACAAAACCTTATATAGACTATGTAAAAGAGCAGTATATGGTGGTAGAAGTGTATGATTCGCACTTTGGTAATGACGAATTTTTAGCACCTGCACCTATATTTAATGGCATGAGTGAAGAAGAGATAACAAAAATTTATGAAGAAACTTTAATTTTAGACATTTACAAAAACACTGACTGGTATGAGATGACAGCAGGACCACTTGAAACGCAGGTTATGGTTTTTACCTACATAGTAATAGGTCTACAAATCATATCTGTAGTAATCCTGGCTATACTTGCAGTTATTTTAATTAATAGTAGGAAAAGGGAAATAGCAATACTTTTATCAATGGGCGAAACAAAAGTGAAAATTTGTGTGCAAATGATAGTAGAATTTGTAGCGCCACTACTTATAGCGGTGATAATTGGCGCAGTTCTTGGGCTAATGATAGGAAACAGTATGACACAGCTTTTCAGTGGTGTAGTAAATCAGGCAGTGTCGGCACAGCAAGTCGAAGAAAATGAGTTGACTTTAAGCGATTATAAAAAAGAAAGCATTGTGTTATCAGAAGTAGATCCACGTGCGAAAATAATACTGGGCTATTCCTCTGACATTACAGTAGTATCAAATTTTCATACCATGGTGGATACGACAGCACTCATAATATTTTCGGCTTTTGCATTTGCGACAGTAATTTTGGTAGCGTTTATACAATCAGTTAAAATTGCAAAATTAAACCCAGCACAGATACTTATGAGCCGAAAGGAGT
>CAYJIA010000066.1:0-9809 GCA_964370115.1 uncultured Eubacteriales bacterium | reverse complement strand
GCCGGTGTGATGGAATTGGCAGACGTGCGGGACTCAAAATCCCGTGGTAGCGATACCGTGTCGGTTCGACCCCGACCACCGGCACCAAAAATCCAATCGACTTGCGATTGGATTTTTTTATAACTTTTTACAGCTTTAGCAATTAATATATAGTACGCCTTTAATTTTGATTAATATATGGAAGGAGCCTTTTTTTTATGAAAAAAAGTTTTGGCAAATGGCTTTCTAATACGCCTATAAACAAAAAATTCACCCCTTTAAAAGTTTTTGTTATAGTGCTTATTATTCTTGTTAGTTTATTATCTATAACTTCAGTTATAGTTGTAAACTCTGAGAGCGAAAAAATAATAGAAGTTAACGTAGACCACCGTGAACAATTAAACGCAATTATACGAAACATGTATGTTTGTCGTGTTTTAGGAAGAGATATTTTACTACACGAAGACATGGATACTTGCGAAGTGCTTTATGATGAATACATAATAGCCTTTGATGAATTAGACTATAAAATGGATGTCTTTGCAGATGAGTTGAGCGGAGATAAGCTCACAGAATTTGAAAGTATTATTGACCAAAAGAACATTTATAAGGATAGCATGATTTTATCGGCCGATATAAAAATGGAAGGTGGCGCATATCAAGACGCCCTTTATGCCTTACAGGTCGTGACCCCTATTGCAAATGAATTTTTTGGTAGTATAGACGACTTTTTATCAGATGAGCAAAAGCTTATGGACGAAGCTCTGATTAGAAATGATGCCATAGTAATGGGAATACTTATGCTCGGTTTAATTCTTAATGCTATCTTTATTACAGCCTTAGTTATATTTATAAGATTTTTCGCTAAAAACATGAGTTCCAGCTTGATAGCGCTTGAACATTCTGTATCGGAAATCGCAGGAACCGGAAACATGAAAGTAGAAATACCACAAGAACTTTACACAAAAGATGAAGTTGGACGAATAGCTACCGTAGTAAACGATTTGCGCTCAAAACTTTTAGTTTATTCCTTCCTTGACTCGCTTACAGGCGGATTTAACGCGAAGGCTTACCACGAAGAAATCGCAGATATATTTTCCGATCCATCTGTTACCAAGCAATTTTGGTGTATAATTGCCGACATGAATAACCTAAAGCTCATAAATGATAATTTGGGCCATGTAGAGGGTGATGGAGCCATAAGAAAATCCTATGAGAGTGTAAACGATAATATGGTAAATTTCGGTAAAACTTATCGTGTGGGTGGAGATGAATTTGTTTCGCTAATAAACTGTGATAAAGACAAAATTAAAAGTTTAATTGTTGATGTGAATAATCAGATTGAAAAATCTAACACTCATAAAGATTACAGATTTTCTCTTGCAATTGGCTATGACGAATTTATCGGAAACACAAAAGAAGAGTACGACGAATTTTTCAAGACTGTAGATAAAAAAATGTATGAAAACAAACTGGAAATGAAAGCAGCTCGCCTTAACGCAAGGATTGACTATATAGATAATAGATAAATTTATTAAAGCCATACGAGAATAAAATCTTGTATGGCTTTAAATTTTATGGTAAAATAGATACATTAAAAGTAAAATCATAATTTTGAGAGGTAAATTTCATGGAAAAAAGAGAATATATGCGAAAAACTAAAATAGTTTGCACCCTAGGTCCCTCAACAGACGACGAAAACATTGTAAGAGAGCTTATTAAAAGCGGAATGAATGTTGCGAGAATTAACATGTCTCATGGCACACATGATGACCACAGAGTAAGAATTAATGTAGTAAAAAAACTTCGTGAAGAGCTAAAAAAGCCTGTAGCGCTTTTACTTGATACAAAGGGTCCTGAAATAAGAACAAAAAAATTCAAAAACGGTTTTGTTATTCTTGAAACAGGACAAACTTTCACCCTTTATACAGATGACAGAGAAGGCGACGAAAGCGGTTGTGCTATAACTTTTCCTGCGCTTCCACAAGACGTAACGAAAGGTACTAACATTCTTATCGACGACGGACTTATTGCAATGGTGGTCGAAAACGTTATAGACAACAAAGATATAGTTTGCCACGTTCTAAATGGCGGCAAGGTGTCAAATAACAAAGGTATCAATGTACCTGGTTGTGAGCTTTCTATGCCTTATGTAAGCTCTACTGATAGAAAAGATATTAAATTTGCAGTAGAAGAAGATTTCGACTTTATCGCTGCTTCTTTTGTAAGAACTAAAGACGATGTGGCTCAAATAAGACAAGTTTTGGAAGAAAATAATGGTGAAGACATAAAACTAGTATCTAAAATAGAGAATGCCCAAGGTGTTGAAAATATAGATGAAATAATCAAAGTTTCTGACGCTATAATGATTGCTCGTGGAGACATGGGTGTTGAAATTCCACTAGAAGAGATACCTAAAATACAAAAAGAGCTTATCAAAAAAGCCTACACTGCTGGAAAACACGTTGTTACAGCAACTCAAATGCTTGAATCTATGGTAAAAAACCCAAGACCTACAAGGGCTGAAATCACAGACGTCGCAAATGCTATTTACGATGGTACTAGCGCGATTATGCTAAGTGGCGAGACTGCAGCTGGAGATTATCCTGTAGAGGCCGTACACACAATGAATACTATTGCCTGCTATACAGAGCAAAATATAAACTATGTTTCAAGACACCAAGACAGAGCATTTGTTGACAGCAAAGACGTCACGTCGGCTATATCTCATGCTACTTGTACTACCGCACACGACCTTGGTGCCGTGGCTATTTTAACCGCTTCAAAAACAGGTAAAACTGCAAAGCTTATTTCAAAATTTAGACCTGCCTGCCCTATCATCTGCGGTTGTATCGACGAAAAAGTCATGCGCCAAATGAACATGTCCTGGGGTGTAGCGCCAATTATGATGCCTGAAATGAAAAACACAGACGAACTTTTCGAGGGCGTTGTTAAAGTATCTGAAAAAGCAGGCTATGTAAAAAGCGGTGACCTAGCAGTTATAACAGCTGGTATCCCCCTTGGAATTTCAGGAACTACAAATATGCTTAAAGTGCACCTAGTCGGAAACATTTTAGTTGAAGGCACCACAATAAATAAAGGTAGCGTATCTGGCAGACTTTGTGTTTGCAAAAGCGAAGAAGACGCTAAACAAAACTTTATAGACGGCGATATTTTGGTAATACCAAAAACATCAAATGCAATTATGCCAATATTGAGAAAAGCGTCTGCAATAGTCACAGAAGAAGAGTCCATAAGCTCTCATGCTGCAATTGCAGGACTAGCACTTGACATTCCCGTTCTAATAGACGCCCAAAACGCCACAGAGATCCTCACAAGTGGCACAACTGTAAGGATTGAAGGCGACAAAGGTGTAGTCCTTAGCTTGTCGAAATGATAATTTAAGTTCATTAAAATTAAATTGCAAAAGGTCTGATACAGTAAGATTTTACGTGTCAGCCTTTTTTTTGCAAGAAGTGCAGCTTACATCCCTTATTGCAATTTGGCTGTTAATTATTTATTGAGAATTTTGTCATATTTTGTTGACAAATAGTTCGCAAACTTTTATAATTAAATTTATGTGAAAAACATGTTAAATTTTTATTAAGAAGAGGTATGCTAATTTATGATTATTGAAATCATCACCATGCTGGGCGGTCTGGGACTGTTCTTGTTTGGTATGTCAATGCTTGGAACCAATCTTGAAAAAGTCGCTGGCGGCAAGCTTGAGAAAACACTTGAAAAAATCACTAACAATCTATTCAAAGGAATTCTACTTGGTATTGTCGTTACCGCAGCCGTGCAAAGCTCGTCTGCCACGACGGTTATCGTTGTAGGTCTTGTAAATGCTGGTATTTTAAAACTTCGTGGTGCCGTTGGTATCATCATGGGTGCAAATATCGGTACTACCATCACAGGTCAAATCTTGCGTCTTGCAGAACTTGATAGCAATGAAAGCGTAAGCTTTGCACTAGAACTTATAAAGCCTACCACTATCGCACCTATTATTATTATTATAGGCGTTCTTTTATTCATGGTATCAAAAAACAAAAAACGTAAAATCACAGGCGAAATCTTCTTGGGCTTCGGTATACTTTTTACCGGTATGTTTATAATGACCGATGCCGTTAAACCTTTAAGCGAACTACCACTTTTCGCAGAAATTTTCGCAACGCTTTCAAACCCAATACTAGGTGTACTTGCAGGTACTTTCATCACAGCCTTAGTACAAAGTTCTTCGGCTTCTGTTGGTATTTTACAAGCGCTTTCTTCAACAGGTGTAATCACCTATTCTTCAGCTTTCCCAATTATCATGGGACAAAACATCGGTACTTGTGTAACTTCACTTTTATCAAGTATCGGCGCTACTAAAAACGCAAGACGTGCTGCAATGGTTCACCTTTACTTTAACGTCATAGGCACAGTGGTGTTCTTATCTGCTGTTTATATCTTCCAGTATACTGTTGGATTTGCATTTTGGAACGACGCCATAGACATGGGTGGTATCGCTAACTTCCACACAATATTCAATGTAGTTATAACCGTGGTATTTATTCCATTTGCTTCACTGCTTGAAAAACTTGCGAAATTTACCATCAAAGATAAATCTTCTCACAACGGTCAAAAAGCGGAAGGCGACCTTGCTCTATTGGAGCCACGTTTTGCACAGTCTCCATCATTTGCACTTACTCAATCTCACCACGTAATATCTTCTATGGGCAGCTATGCGCTTGACAATTTCTCAAAAACTTTCCAAATGTTTAAAAGCTTTGATAGAAAACAGTGCGACAGTATATTCGAGCTTGAGGACACCATAGACAGAATGGATGACAAAATCAACAATTATCTCATTACTCTTACAGACGAAGAACTCACTGACATAGAAAGCAAAACGATTACACATCAACTTAAAATCATCTCCGAATTCGAGCGTATCGGCGACTATTCAATCAACTTAGTCGAAGAGGCACAAGGCATGTTTGAAAACAAATCCAGTTTCTCTCAAAGCGCACTTAACGAGTTCGAGATTATGCATCAAGCGGTTTTAGACATAGTTAAGATGGCGCATAAGGCTTTTGAAACAAATGATATCGAGCTTTCAAAAAGAATTGAACCTCTAGAAGAAATCATAGACGGCATGGTTGAGATACTAAAGGTCAAACATATAGAAAGACTAAAAGCCGGCAAATGTTCAGTAGACGGCGGTCTTATCTTCCTTGAGACCCTTGCTAATTTTGAAAGAATTTCCGACCACTGCTCAAATATTGCAATCTATATTCTAGGCTTTAACAGCGGTAATGACACTTTAAATTACCATGAATACAGAAAAAACATCCACGAGGACAACACTCTTGAGTATATAGGTCTTACAAAAATCTATGAAGATCAATATCTAAATAAAATTAAGGCTTAAGATGATTAGACATTAAAAGTTTTACTAAATTTTTTCAAAAAATTTCGGTTTCAAAAGGCAGAGCCTTTGTCGTTTTCCGCAGAAAACGAAATCTTATCCTTAGAAACGCATTTTTGAAAGTGAATTTTGCACAGCATTCAAAAGAGAAAACTTTTTGCACGAAAAAAAGTTTTCTTAGGCAAAGCAAGAGCAGAGCCCTTGCCCTACAATTTCATAGTTTTAAAGCTAGAGGCTGTGACGAAAATTCGTCACAGCCTCTTTAGCTTTATTAAATTTCTTTTTTCCATAGACCGTGCAAATTACAATAAGCATAAACCGCAATTGGTTTGTCCTCGACAACTTTAAATTTACATTTTGGAGGCATTCCTGGTTTTAGTGCTTTCCTTTGTCCCCCGTTTTCTGTTTCAAGGTAGATGTAGTCAATAAAGTGCTCTTCAAGCATTGGATGCTCCACACTTCCTACCGTGACACATATTGTATCACCATCGACCTCTACAAGAGGTATATGCTTTTCTGTTGCGGCGTCTACAGAATTTGCTACTAGTTCTTCCATAGGCGTTCCACAGCACATCAGAGGAACTCCGGCACTTTCGATAATCCCTACAATATTGCCACAAGCCTCACATTTGTAAAATCTGGTTTTGTTTTGCATAATTTTCTCCTCCATTTAGATTAATATTTAAGCATATTATACTAAACGTTTCAACGCATGTCAAATATTATTTTGCATATAACCAAAATAATGCTGTCGCAAACCGTTTAACTAGTCTGCGACAGCATTTACTATCAACTATAAACTATAATAAACTAATTTCACTCACTTCTAAGAGCTAGAACTGGGTCTTTTTGTGCTGCTTTTTTAGATGGTAGCAATCCGCCAATAACAGTTACTACAACGCTTATAGCCATTAGCACTAAAGCTGCTTCCCATTGTAAGCCTACGCTTACAGATGTATTTCCTACAAGATTTGCGATAATTGCATTTACTGGTATGTTAATTAAGATTGTTGCTCCTATACCAATAAGTCCTGAGCAAAGTCCTATTATAAATGTCTCTGCGTTAAATACTTGAGAGATATTTCTCTTTGATGCACCAAGTGCTCTTAGTACGCCGATTTCTCTTGTTCTTTCTATTACAGAGATATGGGTTATGATTCCAACCATTATGCAAGACACAACAAGCGATACAGCCACGAAAGCTATAAGCACATATGAAACTGTGTCAACCATAGTTGTCATTGCAGATGTCAGCGACTCTACATAGTCGACATATACAATTTGGTTTTCCTCATCTTGTGTTGCATTGTAATTTTCAATGCTTAAAGTTATTCCATCTTTACCCTCAAAGCTATCTGAATAGATATTTATTGCGCTTGGTGTGTCGTAATTTACTTTGCCGAATTTATTAAGATTTTCTTCGTATGAACTCTCGCCTAAGAAATCTTTGTGAATTTGAAGTAGTACTTGCTCATCAGGTGTTTCTGCCACCCAAGTATCAAGCATCATAGCCATTGTTTCATCGTCCATTTCTGGAGCCTGAGCTGTTTGTGCTGGCATTTGCTGTTGTGACTCTTCTGTTGTCTCTTCTGTTTCTTCCTCATTTTGTGATGAATAGTACATTACTAGTGAGTACATATCCGCCTTATTTGCTGTGTTAAGATTTCCTAAAAATTCTATTGTAGTATCAATTTTTTCTGCATCGTCCTCTGCCTCAAAAGCGACAGATGTTATCACGTTTACTTCTGGATTTTCTTCTTGCGCCTTTATTACATCGCTCTCATTGCTTGTCTCAATGATATAATCTGTCAAAAGTGATGTATATGCGATACTTGTTTGAAGACTTGCATCGGCTGCCTCTTCTTTAGGAGCTATAACGCCTACTATTTTAAGTTCCTGTGCCCTGTCCATAACCTCGTCTGTTGTCACGATATTCTCTTCTTCTGTCAGCACAAATCGGCCTTCGTCATTTTCTAGGTATTTGTCGCTGTTTGTAAGAAGATAAAAACTTTGATTTAGCGCATCTTCATAGCTAAAGTTAATTTCAGGTGTCTCTTCCCCGTCTTCTATAAGCTGTGCGTACTCTTCGTACTCATCACCTGTGATAAGTCCTAGCTGATAAAGTGTCTCAGCAGACACAGAATTATTTTCATCAAGTACCAATAGCACTTCGTCATAGTTTTGTGGCCAGTCGCCGTTTATCATATCGTAATTGTCATACACTGCATCGTTTATCGGTGAACCGTCGGAACTAGGTGTTATTTGAGAGAAATTTTCTGCACCGTTTGACGAACCGCCTCCGCTCATCATAGACATCATTTGTGTCGGATCGCCCGCACCACCCATCATAGCCATCATGTCGTTTGAGTTGTCTAAAAGTTCAGAAGCATCTGTATCTGTATTTATAAACTCTTCATCTTTGTCATAGGTGTACACAGAAAAGCTTGTGTCATAGCTGTACTGCACACCCTCTTCGCCTAAGTACTGTGCAATTTCGCTGTTTTCATCATCCAAATACACTTTAAATGGTGTTAAGTTATTTGTGATGGTCATATTGTTTGCGCTTTCTAGATTCCCAAAGTCCGCATGGATTTCATCACTGCTTAGTTCGTCATCACCTGCAGGCACACCGATAGGACCTGCGCCCATTGCAGCACTCATATCTATAGATTCTGCCGATATAGTAATCGGATAAGACGCCATAGTGTCTTTTTGAAGGTCGTTAATATATGCATTAACACCGTTTGAAAGTGAAAGTATGAGCGCTATGCCTATAATTCCTATTGAACCTGCAAAGGCTGTTAAAAGTGTACGCTTTTTCTTTGTATTAAGGTTACTTAAGCTCAGTGCAAAAGTGGTAAGCCTTTTCATCTTTGAAAGTTTTTTATTGTTTCTAGCTGTCGCCTCAGCTATTTTATTTTCTGCTTTATATGGATTTGTATCTCCTACTATATTACCGTCTTTTAGTTTTATTATACGTGTTGAGTATTCTTCGGCAAGTTCTGGGTTATGTGTAACCATTACCACAAGTTTTTCTTTTGCCACTTCCTTTAAAAGCTCCATGATTTGCACGCTAGTCTCTGTATCAAGCGCACCTGTTGGCTCGTCGGCTAAAAGTATGTCAGGGTCATTCACAAGCGCCCTAGCAATAGCAACCCTTTGCATTTGACCACCAGATAATTGATTTGGCTTTTTACTTATATGGTCCTTAAGTCCAACTTTTACAAGTGCTTCTTTAGCACGTTTTTTTCTATCCGCCTTTGACACACCACCTATGGTAAGCGCAAGCTCGACGTTTGACAAAATAGTTTGGTGCCCTATAAGATTATAACTTTGGAAAATAAATCCTATAGTATGGTTTCTGTAAGTATCCCAGTCTCTATCTTTATAGTTTTTTGTAGACACACCGTTAATTATAAGGTCGCCGTCGTCGTATTTATCGAGACCTCCGATAATATTTAAAAGTGTGGTTTTACCAGAGCCACTAGGCCCTAGAATTGAGACAAACTCGCTGTCTCTTAAGTCTAGGCTAACACTGTTTAGCGCCACCTGATTGAGTTCTCCCAATTTGTATTCTTTATGAATGTTTTTTACCTGTAACATTTTAGTTCTCCTCCAATAATTTATTTATTTTTTCTAGCTCTAATCTCGCTTTATCTACATCTAATTTTTTATTTGAAATCGCAATTATTTTTTCTTTTGGCTTTAAGTGCGGGTTATTTTTTAATGAAAGAATTTCATTTTTAAGTCCATCAAATAATGCTAATGTAGTTTTCGCCTCTTCTACCTTTTCGGCCTCTAGGCTACGATTAATATCTATCTGTGTTTCAATTTCTTCTTTAAGACTGTCACAGTATTTCAAGTTTTCTTTAAAGTCATCTATTTTTGCTTTTGCTTCTTTATTTCTAAACCCAAACATTTTTACTTCTCCTTTTTCTCTATATTAGCATTGCTATAATTCCAACTACCATTAATACTGGTAGTATCAGTGTAAAGCAACCCATTCTTCGTCTTCTTACGACAACTACTCTTCGTCTTCTTCTAAACATTTTTTCTTCCCTCCGTTTGTGTGATTACAGTTTATCTTCTAATCTTCAACTAAACTTCAACTAAGCTTCAAATTAAGTTCAAGTTTTGTTTTTTGTTAAATAAATATTGCAACAATAACTACAATTATCAGAACTGGTAAGGCTGTAGCTAAAACCCTTAACTCACCGTGTCTTTCTCTTGTCCATGTTTTTCTCATAACAGTCAACCGCCTTTCAAGTTTTGTTTGTTTTTGATTTTGTGAGCTTATTATCACATGCCTCTCTCAACTGAACTTCAACCAAAGTTCAAATTAACTTCAAGTTTTGATTTTTTATTGAAAAATTATTTTATAAGGTATATACTTAATATTGGCTAAAGGCTAAGGACTAAT
>CAYJIA010000065.1:0-10232 GCA_964370115.1 uncultured Eubacteriales bacterium | reverse complement strand
AAGGGTGAATTTTTTTAATTATTTTATTCTGCCATAAAGTGGAGCGTCTTCCGCTTTTGGTCTTTTTTGAACATCACTGTCAAGTGGAGCTGGGCTAAATGGTAGCTCTGCTGTTTCAGAAATTTTTGGATTTGGTGCATTTCTTTGAGCATAATTATTTTTTGAATAATTATTTCTTTGCCCGTGTCCTCCACCATGTCCGCTTTTTCCTCTTTTGTCTGACTTGTTGTAGTTATTATTATATCTGCTTCTTCTTGGTTTTTCACCGTCTACAGGTCCTATAACTACGTGTCTGTTCATGTCGAGTCCTTCACTCCAAGATTTTGCTCCCTCTATCTCTTGAACCGCTGTATGGATTATTCTTCTCTCATACGGATTCATAGGCTCGAGGCTGTTGTTTCTGCCAATTTTAACAGATTTTTCAGCAATTCTTTTTGCTAGGCTTTCGAGTGTCTCTTTTCTTTTTTGTCTAAAGTCACCGACATCTAAAGTGACTCTGTAATAGTTCTCAGTTTTTTGATTTGCCACAAGTGATGCTAAATATTGAAGAGCGTCAAGTGTTTCGCCTCTATGTCCGATAATAAACCCAATATCCTCACCGCTAAGTTTAATTTCCGAGTTATCCTCGTTTTCTTCAATCTCAATGTCAATTTTGTCAATTCCCATTTTTGATAACACAAGTTTTAAATAATTTGCCGCGTCTTGCGTTGCGCTTTTTGAATCTTTTTCACTTAAAACAACTTTAATTTTTGCCGGATTTCCACCAAATAGACCGAATGTCTTTTTTGTTGGATGTTCAATAACTTCATAATCATAATCTTTATTATCTGTAGAAATTCCAAGCTCTATACAAGCATTGTTTATTGCCATTTCCACAGTATCGCCCGTTGCGATTAATTCTCTTACTGCCATTTTTTCAAACCTCCTCAATTATCGGGGTTATTTTTTATTCCCCATATAGTCATTTGAATTTTTGTTTCCCTTGCTGTTTTTTTTCTTTCCTGATGTAATTTGCTTTTGTTGTTGTTGCTTTTTTTGTGAAAATTCTGCTTGCGCTTGAATTTTTTGTGCTATTTGATTTTGCACATTTGCGGGTAGTGGTTTAATATTTTTTTCAGACATCTCTAAACTAACAAATTTTTGAGCCTCATTCATAGCCATCATGTGCTGTGGGCTGAAAAATTTTGCTATTACCAAAGTTTGTAGGCATTGAATAGTATTTGATAGTATCCAATAAATACCAACAGCCGCAGGCATTATATATGCCCAATAAGCCGATACTAAGCTTAAACCGTACATCATGTACTTCATACAACCAACTTGTTTTACAGTAGATGTTTTACTCATAATAAACTGCATTGCCCATGAAGATATTAGCGATAATGCAGGTACTATCCATAAAAACTCGAAAAATCCTGTTGATTGAGGAATTAATAGTAGGTCAAAGCCTAAAAATGAAAATCCGCCTGAGAAAGAATCAATTTTTTCTATGTCTGCTGCAGAGAACATTGTCATAGAAGATTTCAACTGATCCCAGTTTCTAATAATTTCAAGTTCAACATATTGTCCAGTTGATGCAAGACCAGGTAGTCTTGTCATATATTCAACAGCTTTTTCAACTGTCTCTGTAGCTATATGTAGAGTATTTCTTAAAGGTGAAGTAACTGAGTAGAAAATACCAAACAAAATAGGAATAGGTAAAAGCGATGTCAAACAGCCACCACCAGGACTTACACCCTCTTTTTGATATAGTTCTTGTACTTCTCTTGAATATCTCGCCCTGTCAGTTCCACAACGCTTTTGTATTTCTTTTTGTTTTTCAGCAAGTCTAGACTGACCTGCCATACTTCTTTGAGACTTCAAGCTCAGTGGGAACAAACACACTTTAAGTATAATTGTGAAAAGTATGATTGCAACACCGTAGTTATTAAATATAGTATATAAAAACCACAGCAAATAGCCCAAAAGGCTACCAAAAAAATTAAAAATATCCAAAATTAATTAACTCCTTTAAGAGATTTTTTTTCGGGTACGGGATCATAACCACCTTTTGAAAATGGATTACACCTAAGTATTCTCCACAAGGTCATGAAACCTCCTTTAAACGCGCCGAAACGCTCTATCGCAACAAGACCGTATTCAGAACAAGTAGGCATGAACCTACAAGTCGAATAAGCTTTCCTGCTGGATAAATGCTTTCTATAAAACCTTATTATTGAAATGAAAACATTTTTCATAATATTTTACCATTTATAAATAAAATCATTCTTTTAATAACTGTATCTTTTTTAAAGATTTTTTAAGTTCAAATTCTATGTCTGTACTTTTTAAAAAAGGCGTTCTTCCTCTTGCTACAAGCACTAAATCATTTCCATCTTTAATTTGTGGCAATAAATTTATAACAGCTTGTCTCAAAATTCTTCTACTTCTGTTACGCTTTACCGCATTACCTATTTTTTTAGACGTGGTAATTCCTAAGCGTACATTATTAGACCTGTTTTTTAAAACATACAAGACAAATTTTGAATTTACTACGCTTTTTCCTCTATTATATAGCCTTTTATAATCTCTATTTTCACATAAACTGATTAAATTTTTCACTTTTTATCTCCTCAGTCCATTTTTCAAAACAAAGAAAGGTCACGCAATGGTGACCTTGAAGTTTAACAGGCGATGAAGTTTCGCCTGTCTTCACTTTAAAGACATTTATCAATAAGATAAGCGTGCTCTTCCTTTTGCTCTGCGGCGTGCTAATATTTTACGTCCGTTTTTGTCTGCCATTCTTTTTCTGAAGCCATGCTCCTTCTTTCTATGGAGCTTCTTAGGCTGATAGGTTCTCAGCATATTAAAACCCTCCTTTCGGGACAATTTCCTTGCAAGTTAGAATTATAACTTAAATACCCTACTTATGTCAACAAATATTTTATTAAAAAATAAAATATTTATAATATATATGTGTTTTTCTTTTATATTTTAAAAAATATAGGCATAAAAAAAACAAAAGCATTACATACCTAGGGATGTAACATACATATAACACAATATAGTGTGATTTTTACAATTTATAATAGTATAGCACTAAAAAACACATTATTAATTCTAAAACAGAATATTAAATTATAAAAATATTAAAAATCTAACAAAAAAAAATTTTTGTCTAAAAAAATTGAATTTGAGCAATATTTATGATATAATGCCTGTATATATACTTAAGGATATTGAAAGGAAATATAAAATGGAATCAATAGAATCTTTTTCTAACGCGTGGGAGCTGATTTGCAATTATTGTAAATCTCAAATAACAAATATAGCCTTTGAGACATGGTTTACTAATTTAAAACCATTATCTTTGGATTTTGAAGAGGGAGTAGCAACACTTGAGGCTCCTAATAATTTTCATAAGCAAACTATAGAGAGAGTTTATACAAATCTTTTAAACGAAGCTTTCGAGGAAGTTTTTGGTGGAATGATAAGCTTTAGAATTTGCATACATGAAGAAATTGTAGAAGAAGAAAATAAAAAGAAAAAAGCCGCTTCAGAGCACTATGATCTTACTTTTGATACTTTTATAGTAGGTAGCTCAAACAAATTTGCTCATGCGGCTTGTATTGCTGTTGCCGAAAGACCTGCTGAAGTTTATAATCCACTTTTTATATATGGTAATTCAGGACTTGGTAAAACTCACCTTTTAAACGCAATAGCAGCAGAAATAGAAAGAAAATACCCTCATAAAGTTATCGTTTATGTAAAAGGCGATGAATTTACAAATGAACTTATCGAAGCTATAGGAAGAGGCACCACCCTTGCTTTTAAAGAAAAGTATAGAAAAGCCGACATTCTATTAATGGACGATATCCAGTTTATAGCAGGTAGAGAAAGTACTCAGGAAGAATTTTTCCATACATTTAATACCCTTTATGAATCAAGAAAACAAATAATTTTGACATCTGATAGACCGGCAAAAGACATTGCTACCCTAGAAGACAGACTTAAAACTAGGTTCCAACAAGGACTTACTGCAGATATCCAACCACCCGATTACGAAACAAGAATTGCTATTATAAAAAGAAAAGCTTCTATTTTAGAAATGGAGCTACCAGACATAGTATGCGAATATATAGCAAATAAAATAAAGAGCAACATAAGACAGCTTGAGGGCGTTGTAAAAAAAATGAAAGCCTATCAGCTTCTTGATAATAAAAATCCAGGCATAGCAACAGCGCAAAATGCAATAAGCGATATATTTAGTGACGAAGAACCTACCCCTGTAACTGTAGAAAAGATTATTGACTATGTTGCAAAATCTTATTCTTGTACAAAAGAGGATATACTATCACCAAACCAAAGTGCAAAAATATCGAAATGCAGACAGATTTGTTGCTATATTATACGTGAAGTAACACAGATAACTGTTAAAGAGATAGGCGAGATTTTAGGCAGAGACCACTCAACAGTAGTTTATGCTATCCATAAAATTGAGCAAAAGATAAAAAAAGACCCATCACTTAAAGCAAGTGTGAGCGATATAATTAAGAATGTTAAGGTAAGATAAAGCTATATTTATATGAAAAAACTTTCAACAATTCTTTAGTTTTCAACATTTAAGTTTTTAACAGACATGTTGAAGATTTGAAAACTTAAACATCGTAAACAATTTGTCCACAAAACAAAAATGAAAACTTTGGGTCCTTTTGATTATATAGAATATGAGTTTTTTGAGGTTTTCAACAAATTCACAGCCCCTACTACTACTTCTAAATTAAATATAATTATATAAAGGATTATAAAGCCGATTATTTTAAAAACATCGTTTTCAAAAATTTTGTGATGTTTAAAAAACAAACACTTAGAAATGGAGCAAATATAAAAATGAAATTTACCATAGAAAAAAAAGTTTTGGCAGAAGCCTTGTCTAATATACAAAGGGCAGTTTCAAGTAAAACTACTTTGCCATCTTTAGAGGGAATACTAGTAATTGCAAAAAACAATGTTATTACGCTGACTGCTTTTGACTTAGAGCTTGCAATGCAAGTTAACTTAATAGCGCAGGTAGACGAAGAGGGTTCAACAGTTTTAAATGCAAAACTATTTTTAGAGATAGTAAGAAAATTACCATCAAATGATGCTTTTATAAGTGTTAATGACAAACATATGGCGACAATTGAAGGTGGCCACAGTAATTTTAATATCATAGGAATTGATCCAGAGGAATTTCCAGACCTTCCTGAAATATCAGACATGACACAAATTTCACTAGACGGCGAAATTTTAAAAAGTATGATAAGACAAACTATATTTGCTGTTTCGGAAAATGATACTAAACCTATACACCAAGGAAGTTTGTTTTATATTGAAGACAAAGTTTTTGACATGGTTTCAATCGACGGATTTAGACTTGCAGTAAGAACAGAGAAAGTTGACTGTGATGAAAATGTAAGTTTTGTAGTACCAGGAAAAACCTTGGCAGAAATAATAAGACTTTGTGAAGATGATAATGTAGAGATATTCTCTTCAAGAAGACTTATTATGTTTAAAATAAGAAATTACACTATTTTATCCCCTGTTTTAGAGGGAGAATTTTTTGATTATAAGGCAGCTATTCCAAAAGACTATGCCACAAAGGTAGTTGTTAATACCAGAAGTTTTATCGAATCTGTAGAGCGTGTGTCTCTACTTATTTCTGAAAAACTTAAAAGCCCTGTTAAATGTGTATTTAATGACAATAAAATAAATCTTCTATGTACTACCGCTATGGGCAGAGCGACAGATGAGCTTGAATGTGAAATAGACGGCGGAGCAATTGAAATAGGATTTAATAATAAATATCTTTTAGATGCACTGAAAAACTCGGAATGTGACGAAGTTGAGCTTTTGCTAAACGGTCCTTTAAGTTCTATGGTTGTAAAACCAAAAGAAGGCCAAGATTTTACATTTTTAGTGCTACCTTTAAGGTTATAATGGTGAAAGTATGGATAACAAAGTAATAATAGACACAGAATTTATAAGACTTGATAATATGTTAAAACTTGCAGGTGCCGTGCAAACTGGCGGTATTGCTAAGAAAATTATTCAAGAGGGTTATGTAAAAGTAAATGGTGAAGTTTGTACCATGCGTGGCAAAAAAATGAGAAATGATGATACTTTTGAAATAAGAGGAGAAACTTGCACTTTAATTGTGAAAGAAAATTAGTTTTTTATGTTTATAAGTAAGTTAGAGTTAAATAATTTCAGGAATTTAGAAGATTGCACTATAGTCCCAAGTAAGGGTGTAAATATAGTCTATGGCAAGAATGCTCAGGGAAAGACAAATTTACTAGAAGCTTTCTGGCTATTTACTGGCGGTCATTCTTTTAGAGGAAATAAAGACATAGAGCTTATAAAAATAGGAAATGAAAATAAAATTAAAAAAGCGAGTTTAAAGGCATATTTTACAGGTCAAGAGCGAGAGCAAAAGGCTATTTTAAATATTGAAAATGGCAAACGTAGCTCAGTTATAAACGGTGTTGAAAAAAAGACAGGTCTTGCACTTGTGGGAAAAATATGCGCAGTTGTGTTTTCTCCAGAGCATTTGATTTTGGTAAAAGAGGGCCCGTCTAAACGCAGAAATTTTATAGACGGCGCAATTTGTCAGATAAATCCCAGCTATACTAAGCTTCTTGTAAGGTATAACAGGATAATGGGGCAAAGAAACGCACTGTTAAAGGAATGTGAAAAAAATCCTGCTTTTATAGACAGTCTTGACATATGGGATGAAAATATCGTCAAATATGGAATGGAGATTATTAAAAAGAGGATTAAATATATTAAAAAACTTTTCCCGAGTGCCAGTGAAATTCATAGGGGATTATCTTCTTCTAAAGAAGAGCTTAAGATAAATTATTTCCCTATTGGCATAAAAGAAGAGTTTTGTGATGATATTGATAAAATTTTGGAGTTTTATCAAAGCAGTATAAAAAAATCGAGAGAAACAGATTTAAGACAAAAGGTGACAAACATAGGCCCACATAGAGACGATATAGATATTTATATAAACGGACTTTATGCAAGAACCTATGCATCACAAGGTCAACAAAGAAGTGTTGTACTGTCTTTAAAACTAGGTGAAGCCGAAGTGCTTGAAAAAAGTATAGGCGAGGCACCGCTGATTTTGCTCGACGATGTAATGAGTGAATTAGACAGTTTTAGGCAAGACTATATATTAAACCACCTTAAAAAAAGACAAATATTTATAAGCTGTTGCAGTTTTGAAAGCGTTGAACTCTTGATAAAAGGTAAGAAGTTTTTAGTAGACGACGGCATTATAAGTGAAGATATGGAGTAAAAATGTATTTGCATTTGGGAAATGAAACTGTAATAAAAACCGATGACATAGTGGGAATTTTCGATTTAGAAAGTTGTACGGTTTCAAAACATAGCAGAAAATATTTAAAATTAGTGCAAGATGCAAAAAAGGTAATTAACGTCTCTTATGAGCTTCCAAAGTCTTTTATAGTTTGTGTTAAAAATGAAAAAGAAATGGTTTATATATCACAAATATCACCTAAAACTTTAATGAAAAGATTAAATTTCTTGAAAGGAAAGGAAATTAAGCAATGAAATATATAGGAATACCAACTTGCCCTTATTGTAAAAAGGGAGTTAATATAGTAAGAGTGTGGTCGCTTAAAAAACACGGAGAGTATATGTGCCCTAGATGTAAGGGTATATCAAATATATACCTATCTCCATTAGTTTATCTATTTGCTTTTTTAGCAGTAGCAACAGGATTTTTGATATATTTCTTCGCAAGATTTATACTTGACGACTTGACACCTATGACAACAGCATATGTGTTTGCTCCTTTTGCAGTATTTTTTATAATTACTCTTTTCATGGTTTATCTAAAAAAACCTGATATTAAGAAAATTAGAAAAACCTCAGACGGCAGATATTTTGACTCTATGGGCAAAGAATATGTCATGAGAATAGGAAAACTTGTGCCACTTAGAACAACGGGTGGAAAAAAACCGTCGCTTGGTACAAATCCTGTTAATGTAAAGAAAACACAGGAACAGGCAATGCCTAATAATCCTGTATCAAAAATAGAAGATGAAATGTTTAATAATATTTCAAGCGCTGTTGCAAATAGCGATATAAAGAAACCAGCAAATAATCAAACTACAAATACCCAGTCAGCCGTATTTGAAGATTTGTTTACTACTGAAGATAATAAATAAAAAATAAACTCGCAAATAAGTTTTGGAGGAATAAATTTTGGACGATAAAATTTTGGAAGAAAACGTAAACCTTGCCGACATAAGCTCTGTAAGCACTGAATATGATGAAAATCAAATTCAAGTTTTAGAGGGACTTGAGGCTGTAAGAAAGCGTCCTGGTATGTACATAGGTACAACAGGCCCTAAAGGACTTCATCACCTTGTATATGAAATTGTAGACAATGCAATTGATGAGGCGCTGGCTGGCTTTTGTGATAAAATAGAGGTAAAAATTTTACCAGACAATATAATAAGTGTAAGTGATAACGGCAGAGGAATACCTGTGGGAATACAACAAAAAACAGGTCTACCTGCTGTAACTGTTGTTTTTACAATTTTACACGCCGGCGGAAAATTTGGCGGCGGCGGATACAAAGTATCTGGCGGTCTTCACGGTGTTGGTGCCTCTGTTGTTAATGCGCTTTCTTC
Organism: uncultured Eubacteriales bacterium; assembly: GCA_964370115.1. GTDB lineage: Bacteria > Bacillota > Clostridia > Oscillospirales > Acutalibacteraceae > SIG603. The sequence continues at coordinate 1,548 of CAYJIA010000065.1, read as the reverse complement.
TTGGCTTGAAGTAGAAGTTATAAGCGATGGCAAATTATATTACCAAAGATTTGAAGACGGCGGTAAGGCAGTTTGCGATTTGACAAATAAGGGAGATGCTCCAAGTGGTGCAGGCAATGGTACGCTTGTAAAGTTTAAACCAGACGCCGAAATTTTTAAAGAAGGTGTCGAGTTTGATTACGAGATTTTACAAACAAGACTTCGTGAGCAGGCGTTTTTAAATGCCGGATTAAATATAGAATTATCAGACCTTAGGGACGAAGAAAATATTGTAGTAAATAACTATCACTACGAGGGTGGTATAGCAAGCTTTGTAGATTTTTTAAACAAGAAAAAATCTGTTGAAGTTGTGCATGAAAATATTATGCATTTTACAAAAGTTGCAGACAACGAAGAGTCTACAGCAGAAATTGCATTCCAATACACCGACTCTTATAGTGAACTTATAATATCTTTTGCAAATAATATAAACACAGGAGATGGCGGTACTCACGAGGACGGATTTAAGCGTTCACTTACAAATGTGATGAATAAATACGCTAGAAAATATAATATATTAAAAGAGGCAGATAAAAACTTATCTGGTGAGGATGTAAGAGAAGGTCTAACCTGCGTTATAAGTGTAAAGCTTAAAGAGGCACAGTTTGAGGGACAAACCAAGGCAAAACTTGGTAACACCGAGATAAGTGCACTCGTGTCTGGTATGATAAACGAGCATTTTATGACTTTTCTAGAGGAAAACCCAAGCATTGCAAAGTCTATTTTTGAAAAATCAATGGCAGCATCAAGGGCAAGAGAAGCCGCAAGAAAAGCCAGAGATTTAGTCAGAAGAAAATCGGCGCTTGAGGGTAACAGCCTACCTGGCAAGTTATCCGACTGTCAGTCAAAAAATCCACTCGAAACAGAAATTTACATAGTTGAGGGTGACTCTGCGGGCGGTTCAGCAAAAGGCGGTAGAGATAGATTTTTCCAAGCTATTTTACCTTTATGGGGTAAAATGCTAAATGTTGAAAAGGCAAGACTTGATAGAGTTTATGGAAATGAAAAATTAATACCAGTGGTAACAGCCCTAGGTTGTGGACTTGGTGAGGATTTAGATTTAGCAAAACTTAGGTATGGTAAAGTTATAATTATGGCCGATGCCGACGTCGACGGATCGCATATCAGAACCCTGCTTCTAACATTCTTCTACAGATTTATGAAACCACTTGTTGAAGAAGGACATATATTTATAGCACAGCCTCCACTTTACAGAATTACAAAAAGCAAAAGGCACCACTATGCATATAGCGATGAGCAAAGAGATGAACTTTTGAAAGAGTTTGGAACTGGCTGTGACATTCAGCGCTACAAAGGTCTTGGTGAAATGGACGCTGAACAACTTTGGGAAACTACAATGGACCCTACAAAAAGAACTATGTTAAGGGTAGAAGTAGAAGACGCAGCCCTAGCCGACGAAGTTTTCACTGTTTTAATGGGAGACAAAGTAGAGCCTAGAAGAAACTTTATAGAAAAAAATGCAAAGTACGCACAGAACTTGGACGTATA
>CAYJIA010000064.1:0-10279 GCA_964370115.1 uncultured Eubacteriales bacterium | reverse complement strand
GTCGAGGCTCTCGACTTTTAAACGCAAGAAAACCCCGAACGCGATTTGCGCGTCGGGGCTCTCGACTGGAGCTGTTAACCGGATTCGAACCGGTGACCTCGTCCTTACCAAGGACGTGCTCTGCCGCCTGAGCCATAACAGCAATTTTTTAGTACAGCTTATTATAATTTACATTGCATATATTTGTCAAGATTTTTTTATTTTAAATCTATTTTTATTTATTAGTATTGCAATTTTTCATATATTGTGGTATTTTACTTATAAAGTACATAGACTTTGGTTGATGATATCGGGAGAGACTATTTTTTTTAGCGCCGAAGGGGAAAAATGCAAAAACTCTCAGGCAAAAGGACCGATATTTGACAAACTCCGGAAATCTGTTTTTACAGTACCGACGAAGCAATCCGATTGTATCGGAGAATCTTTCAGGTTAAACGACGGGGCGCAGCTTTTTAGCTGTGCCCTTTTTTGTGTTTTAATTTTTAAATTTAGGAGGAAAATATGGAACTAAAAACCCCACTTTACGACGAACACGTAAAGCTTTCAGGAAAAATCGTACCCTTTGCAGGCTACCTATTGCCTGTGCAGTACAGCGGTGTAATCGCCGAGCATAACGCCGTCCGACACGATGTAGGTATTTTTGATGTGTCTCACATGGGCGAATTTGTTTTAAAAGGCAAAGATGCACTACAAAACCTTAACCACATTATGACAAACAGCTTTGATACCATGCAAATAGGCGCCTGCCGTTATACTTTAATGCTATATCCAAACGGCACACAGGTAGATGATTTAATTGTTTATAAAAAAGCAGAGGACGAGTACCTTCTCGTTTTAAATGCATCTAACACAAAAAAAGACATAGATTGGATAAGCTCTCAACTAAAAGGCGAAGTTTTGTCGGAAGATATAAGCGACAAAACAGCTCAAATTGCACTACAAGGGCCAAGGTCAAAAGAAATTATCCTAAAGCACTGCAATGAAGAGGATTTACCTACTAAATATTATAGCTTTAAAGAAAATGTAATGGTAGCAGGTGTAAGTTGCCTTGTTTCAAGAACAGGATATACTGGCGAATTCGGCTATGAAATTTACCTAGACCCAAAAGATGCACCAGCAGTTTTCTCAGCACTTGTCGAAAGTGGTGCGCTTCCCTGTGGACTAGGCGCTAGAGACACTTTAAGACTTGAGGCATCTATGCCACTTTACGGTCATGAGCTGTCAGACGAAATCCACGTGATGTCAACAGGCCTTGGCTTTGCAATAAAAACTGAAAAAGATGATTTTATTGGGAAGAGTGAAGTATTAAATCCGCCTGCTAATTTACCTGTTCGTGTAGGACTAAAAGTCACTGGCAGAGGAATAGTTCGCGAAAACGAAGTTTTACTTTCAGGTGAAACCCAAGTCGGAAAAACCACAAGCGGTACACACTGCCCACATCTAGGCTCGGCATTTGCCATGGCTTATGTCGATAAAAAATTTAGCGATATAGGCACAAGCTTAACAGCGATTGTCAGAGGTCGCGAAGTACCTGTAGAGGTAGTTTCGCTTCCTTTTTACAAAAAATAAATTAACAAAATAAACAAAATTAAAATTAAAGGAGTTTTTATTATGAATATCCCACAAAATTTAAAGTACACAAAATCACACGAATGGCTAGAGGAAATCTCAGAAAATCAAGTTAAAATAGGACTTACAGACTATGCACAAGATCAACTGGGCGATTTAGTTTTCGTGAATTTACCAGCAGAAGGCGACGAAATTTCAGCAGGCGAGACCTTTGGCGACGTAGAGAGCGTTAAAGCTGTTTCAGATTTATATAGCCCAGTAAGCGGCACTGTATCTGCTATAAACGAGGACCTTTTAGACGCACCAGAGAGCATTAACGAAGACGCATACGGAGCATGGTTAATCGAGGCATCTGACGTTACTAATTTTGAAGAACTATTAACTGCCGAGGAGTACGAAACTTACTGCCAAAGTCTATAATTAATATTGTGAGTTGAAAAGTGATTATATTTTAGAACACGCCAACGGCGTGAACCACAACTCTTCACTTTTCACTCTTCACTCTTCACTAACACAATGTATAGGAGAATAACAATGGGTAGCTATATACCATCTACAAATGAACAAATTTCAGAGATATTAAGCGAACTTAATATCAAATGTCCCACCGAGCTTTTTTGTGATGTTCCTCAAAATTTAATGCTTGAAAAGCCAAGTGTTGACGACGGAATATCCGAGCCAGAACTTGTTGCGTATGCAAGCGGTCTTGCAAGCAAAAACAAGATTTATAAAAGTATCTTCCGTGGTGCCGGTGCATATAACCACTACATCCCCTCTATTGTAAAAAGAGTTACAGCAAAAGAGAACTTTGTAACGGCTTATACTCCGTATCAAGCGGAGATTAGCCAAGGTATTTTACAAAGTATATTTGAATATCAAACCATGGTTTGTCAGCTTACCGGCATGGATGCATCAAACGCATCTGTATACGACGGTGCAAGCGCCGCCGCCGAAGCTGTTGCCATGTGCAAAGACAGAAATAAAAACAGGGTTATAGTATCAAACTGCATAAATCCAGGTGTTTTAGAAACCATTAAAACCTACTGCTTCGGAAACGCAATGGAGCTTGTCGTTCTTGATAGTAAAGACGGAAAAATCGACATGGATTTACTTTCCTCTACCTTAGAAAAAGGTGATGCCTGTGTATATGCCGAGCAACCAAACTTTTATGGAATTATAGATGACTGTGAAAAAATCGGCGAACTTGCCCATGCAGTCGGCGCAAAATTCATAATGGGTGTAAATCCAATAGCAACTGCTGTTTTGAAAACACCTAGAGAGCTAGGTGCCGATATAGCCGTTGGTGAAGGTCAACCCTTGGGAATGCCTTTATCTTTCGGTGGGCCTTACCTTGGCTTTATGGCAACAACTTCTGCCATGGCTAGAAAACTTCCAGGTAGGATTGCAGGCGAAACTGTAGATTCTAAAGGAAAGCGCTGTTTTGTTTTGACTCTACAAGCAAGAGAACAACATATTAGACGTGAGAAAGCATCTAGTAATATTTGTTCAAACCAAGCACTTTGTGCAATGACAGCCGCCGCTTATATGGCAACTTTAGGTGCAAAAGGCATGAGCGAAACCGCAATGCTCTGCTATGACAAGGCACATTACCTTGCCGAAGAACTCACAAAAATTGACGGCTTTAACCTAAAATACAATGGCGAGTTTTTCCACGAGTTTGTGACTACTTGTCCTATAGACAATGCTAAGCTATTAAAATATCTATCGAATAATGACATACTTGGTGGACTTAGTGTAGACGGTGGCATACTTTGGTGCACCACTGAACAAAACACTAAAGAACAAATAGATATTTTGGTAAGTAAAGTAAAGGAGGCTTTAAACTCATGAAACTAGTATTTGAAAAATCAGTAAAAGGCAGATACTGTTCTGTCGTACCTAAATCAGACGTAAAAAGTCGTGAGCTTCCTTCCTCTTTTTTACGAAAAAGCAGTTTAGATTTACCCGAGCTTTCTGAAATAGACATCAGTCGCCATTATGCTGAGCTTGCAAAACAAGTGCACGGTGTAAACGACGGTTTTTATCCTTTGGGAAGCTGCACAATGAAATACAACCCAGCAGTCCATGAGGAGCTTGCAGGGCTTAATGGATTTACAGGTGTTCACCCACTTCAAGATGTGGAGACTGCACAGGGCAGTATGGAGGCACTTTTTGATGCTGAAAAGCTTATATGCGACGTTACAGGCATGGACGTTGTGACGTTCCAACCGGCAGCAGGCGCACATGGCGAATTTGCAGGACTTTTAATGATAAAAGCCTATCATGAAGCAAACGGAAACTTTAATAAAACAAAAATTATTGTTCCTGACTCTGCACACGGAACAAACCCTGCCACCACTGTTATGACAGGATTTACCGTTGTAAATGTCCCATCATATGAAGACGGCAGTGTAAATGTTGAAAAACTTCGTGAAGCAGTTGACGAGGACACAGCAGGTCTAATGCTCACTAATCCCAACACCCTTGGGATTTTTGATAAAAACATACTTGAGATTACCGAAATTATACACAGTGCAGGCGGTCTTAACTATTATGACGGCGCAAACCTAAATGCAATCATGGGCATAGTTCGCCCTGGCGACATGGGCTTTGATGTAATACATCTTAACCTGCACAAAACTATGGCAACTCCTCATGGCGGTGGTGGACCTGGCTCTGGCTCTGTCGGTGCTAAAAACATACTAAAACCATATCTTCCACTTTGCCACCCTATAAAAACCGATGAGGGTTTTGTTTTTGACAATGCAGAAAAAAGTATAGGACGAGTTAAAAACTTCTATGGAAATTTCGCAGTTTCTTTAAGAGCGCTTTTATACATGAAAACCCTTGGCATGAAAGGTCTGCGCGAAGCTTCTGAAATTGCAGTGCTAAACGCAAACTATATGAAATATAGACTAGAGCCACACTGCAAAATTGCCCATGAAGGATTTTGTATGCATGAGTTTGTACTGTCATTAGAGGATATCAAAAAAGAAACAGGCGTTACAGCGCTTGACATTGCAAAATCAATGCTAGATTATAAAATGCACCCACCCACCATGTACTTTCCACTTATAGTAAAAGAGGCACTTATGTTTGAGCCTACAGAAACAGAGTCAAAAGAAACTTTAGACTTTGCATGCGACACGGTAATTTCTCTGCTAAAAAAAGCTTATGAAAATCCAGAAGAGCTAAAAAGCTCACCTCTTACAACTCCAATAGGCAGACCAGACGAAGTACTTGCCGCAAGAAAACCAAAATTAAGGTATGAAAATGCTTAAAAATATTTACACGCTCATAAGCGACGACTTTAACCCTTATAAAAATTTAGCCCTAGAAGAATACTTGCTTTATAACTTACAGGACGATGAAGTTATAATGTATTTATGGCAAAATAAAAACACTGTCGTAATAGGAAAAAACCAAAATTGCCGTGCCCAGTGTAAACTTGAAGCACTGCAAAACGACGGTGGATTTGTGGCACGCCGCCCCTCGGGCGGAGGTGCTGTTTTCCACGATTTAGGCAACTTAAATTTTACATTTTTGGCAAAATCAAGCCAGTATGATGTAGATAAACAGCTTGAAGTTATTTTAAGAGCTGTAAAAAGTTTGGGGCTTGATGCCACAAAAAGCGGAAGAAATGATATCACTATAAATGATAGAAAATTTTCTGGCAATGCTTTTTTCAAGGCTGGCGACAATAAGTTTCATCATGGAACTCTGCTTATAAATGCAGATATGTCAAGACTTGCAAATTATCTTAATGTGTCGACAAAAAAACTTGAAAGCCATGGTGTAAAGTCGGTTAAATCAAGGGTTGTAAATCTGAGTGAGTTAAACGATAATATTACTGTAAACAGCATAAAAGAAGCCTTAATCAAATCTTTTGAGGAGGTCTATGCGCTAAAATCTACCACTCTCCCCTCTGAGAGAATTGATAACGCAAACCTAAATGAGAGGTATAAAAAATTCTCATCAAAAGACTGGCTTTATGAGCGGGAGCGAAAGTACAATTATATTCTCAGCGAAAAGTTTAGCTGGGGCGAATGTGAACTTTGCATGGTAATCGAAAAAGCTATGATACAAGACCTAAGCTTTTTTACCGATGCACTCGACGAGAAAATAGCTGACATTATTAAATCACTGCTTATTGGCAAAGAGTTTAATAAATCAAATATTATATCCTGTCTTGAACGCGAAAAAACAGACTACCCCAATATTATAGAAGATATAAAGAAATTAATTGAAAGCAATTTAGAATAAGGGAGGTTTAGACTATGAAACATTTTGATTTAATCGTCATAGGCGGAGGTCCCGGTGGCTATGTCGCCGCCTTGCACGCTGCAAAACTTTCTAAGACTGTAGCACTTTTTGAGCAAAGTGAACTAGGCGGAACTTGTCTTAACAGGGGTTGTATTCCCACAAAAGCTTTGCTTAGAAGCTCTAGAGTTTATCACGAGGCAGTACACGGTGCAGAGCTTGGAGTTATCACCGGCAGTGTTGATTATGATATAAATAAAATGCACGCTAAGGCAATGAACTCTGTCGAGACTTTACGACTTGGCATACAAGGGCTTATAGACAAGGCTAAAATTGAGCTTATAAATAAAAGAGCGACGATAGTCGATAAAAACACTGTAAAGGCTGGGGGCGAGAGTTTTACAGCGGATAAAATTCTTATCGCAACTGGAAGCAGACCCTCTATGCCACCAATAACTGGCGTAGACAGCAAAAACGTACACACCAGCGATTATTTCCTGCAAAATCCAGTGGACTGTAAAAGTCTTATCATAGTAGGTGGCGGTGTAATTGGCGTAGAATTTGCACAAGTCTACAATAGGCTTGGCTGTGAAGTCACAATAATAGAGGCAATGCCAAGGCTTCTTCCTCTGTTAGAGCGCGAAGTCGGACAAAGCCTTAATATGATATTTAAAAAGCGTGAAATCGCCACAATTACAGGTGCGAGCGTTGTAAAAATAGAAAATGACGAAGACTTCGTACAATGTACTTATTCTTTAAAAAATGAAGAAATTACCATAAAGGCAGATAAAATGCTTGTTTGCACTGGAAGAGTTCCAAACACCGATAATCTTTTTGAGGGAGATATATCCCCCGAAATGCAAAGAGGATTTATCGCAGTGGACGAAAACTTGGAGAGCAGTGTAAAAGGAATTTACGCCATAGGTGATGTAGTTTTAGGCTCTACTCAACTAGCCCATGCAGCAGAAGCTCAGGCGGCTAATTTTGTGAGTTTAAACTACGAAAACAAGCTTCACAAAAACATGTCTCTTATCCCCGCTTGTGTCTTTACTGAGCCTGAAATTGCCTGTGTAGGACTTAATACCGACGAGGCTAAGGCAAAAGGGATAAATGCAAAGAGCGTGAAAAAACTGACATCTTCAAACGGAAAATCCGTAATAGAAGACGCAGACCGAGGCTTTGTAAAGCTATGCTATGACGCTGAAACTAAGGTTTTACTAGGCGCAACGCTAATGTGCCACCATGCAGGCGAAATGATAGGCGGCATCACCTGTGCCATAGAAAACAAGCTAAGTGTAGAAGATTTAGAAAAAACAATTTTCCCACACCCCACGGTGAGCGAAACTTTGATTAGTTGATAGTTGAGAGTGAAAAGTTTTACTAAATTTTTTCAAAAAATTTGTCGAGAGCCTCGACACGCAAAACGTTTTCCGCAGAAAACGACATCCAATACTTAGAAGCGCATTTTTGAAAGTGAATTTTTGCAGGAGGCAAAAAGAGAAAACTTTGGTTTATACAAAAACCAAAGGCAAGAGCAGAGCCCTTGCCCTACAATATTAATAATAAAAACACGGAAACCAGCTATTTGCCAGTTTCCGTGTTTTTGTTTAAAACTTCTTATCAAATGCGATTTTCTCACTGTTATCAAACCAGATTTTGCCCCTGTACTCAAATCCTACTTTTCTAAACACATGTTGCATTTTCGGGTTATTTTCATCTGTGTCAACCCTCATATAGTGCACACCACGGGCTATGCTCATTTCTTCAATTAACTCAAATATTTTTGTGCTGAGGTTTCTGCCCCTTGAATTTTCGTTCATCGCCATTCTGTGTCCGACAACATATTTTTCATCACTCGCCCATTCACCATCTAAGTTATCATAGGCAGGTTCGCCGTTATAATCTATGCATATATAGCCGAGTATTTCCTCATCGTCTGTGATAAAAAAACCTCTTTTAAGCAGCGCATCACCTTTTATACATTCAAAGTCTGGGTACCCGTTTTGCCACTGGTCTATCCCCTGCTCTTTTAGATGCTTTTTCCCTATGTCGATGATTTCCATCGCTATGTCCAACTCGTCTAAATTTACCTCTCTCAACTTTAACACTTTGCACCTCCGAAATTTTATGATATAATTGATTATACAACAAAATTTTGTCTTTAACAATTAATTTATTGTTAAAATTTAGGGAGTATTTTTATGAAAAACAAATTGATTTTGAGTCTATTATTAGTCCTTGCAAGCTTCACATTAGTCTCTTGTATGCAAAAAGAAGAAACTTTGTCTTCTGAGATTTCCTCTGAAACTTCTTCTGAAATCTCTTCGAAATCTTCTTCTGATGCATCAAGTGAAGTTGTGGGAGAATACAAAAAAATCACCGTAGACGAGGCAATCTCCATGATGAATGGCGACGTAATCATATTAGATGTACGCACACCAGAGGAATTTGAAGCGGGTCATATACAAAACGCTATTTTGCTTCCCGACTACGAAATATCTGACAGATACAGTGAGGTTTTGCCCAATAAAGAAAAAACTATTTTAGTGTACTGCCGAAGTGGCAATCGAAGCGCGAATGCATCAAGGGAGCTTATAGCGCTAGGCTATAAAAACGTCTTCGATTTTGGAGGAATAGAAACCGATTGGACTGGGGAAGTTGTGACTGAGTAAATCTTTAAGTTGATAGTTGTTATTTCTGAACAACTATCAACTATTTAGTATTTTCCTCGCTCCATCGTTTTACATCTTTTACCGCATCAATTCGCGGTAAGTTTACATTAGTTTTAGGATCCACCCTCTCTTTAATGCTTGTGGGAAAAGTATCATATAAAGGCGGTGGGTTATAAGGCTTTTGTTTTTTTCTGCTATTTTCAAAATAATTCATATACTAACTCCTTTCATGTAAATATATTTACCAAAACTAACAATAAAATTAAATAAAATTGCGTTTTGAATAAATTTAACATTGACTGCAAGGCATTAATGTTATAAAATATATAGGATAGATACTAAAGGGGTGTATTATGTTAAATTTCAAAAATTTTAAACTTGATTTTTCGACAAAAGGTATTTTAAAAATCTCATACATTGCAGTGACTTTTTTATTTTTACTAATTGTCTTTTTCTATGGCCGTGAAAGCCTTTTTGGTCTTAATGACTTAATTTACGAAAAAGAAACCGTAAACCTTACATCGACAAATAGTCAAAGCATACCAATTGAAGATTTAAGCGAAATAACAATTGATTGGAACCACGGTGACATTGAAATTTCTTCTATTGCAGGTGCTGAAGTTACTGTAACCGAACTTACTGCTGAGGATATATCAGAAAGTGATAAAATGTATGTGCAAGACCTTTATGGAACTCTTGATATAAAATGGACTGAAACCGCCGATCGCACATCGGTTCAGCGCGAAAAGAAACTTATAGTCGGCATACCTGTTGGTACGGAAATCGAAGATGTTGTGATAAACAACTCGAGTGGCGAAATCTACTGCACTGGCGTTGTCGGCATAAATGTAGTAGCTAAAACTCAAATTGGTGATATTAGACTTGACGGATTAAGCGCAGAAAAAATTTCTGCTGACGTTTCAGAAGGTAATATACAAATAAGCTCCTTGCAAGCTCAGGAAAGTTCTTTTAAGGTGGTGACTGGTGAAATTTCTGGTACTGCACTTACCCTTGAGACCGTTTATGCAAGAACTGGTGAGGGTGAACTCTCAATGAGCGGAAACTTTGTTAGCGCTTCTATCTCTAGCATAAATTCCAATGTAAGTGTAACAAACACTGGTGTAATATCCGACCTTAATGTTTATTCAATTTACGGAGATGTAGACCTAAAGGTGGCAGATAGCGATGGTTTTTTCTTTAAGGAAGATTCTACTTTTGGAGAATTTACTGTAGAGGGATTTGAATTTGAGGACTCAGAGGACGGAACATTTTACAAATCAGATAAAATGGAATCTACTATTAAAGTCTCAAGCACTGACGGCGACATTAGTTTTTCTAAAATTGTATAAACATTTATGAACCCAAGGCAAGAGCAGAACCCTCCCCTACAATAAAAAATTAAAACTTGCGGAAAACTCACGGGCGACCGATGACCTCCCCTACTTGATTTGTAATAAATTATGGTGTAGGGGCGCCCATTGGTCGCCCGAAAAATTTAAGCAAACCTCTTGCCTTTTGCTTATGATTAATTTATAGATTAGTTTGAATTATTGTTTTTACTATGTTATACTTTATTAAAAATTATATTTATAATAGGAAGAGTGCAAATTTATGAAAAAAGTGATATTAGGTTCTATGATGTTTTTAACAGGAGTATTAAGTATTGCTGTTATTCTTGCTGGCTCAATGACAAACGAATGGACAGTTAATGGAGAGTTTTCCTCAATTTGGAACATAACACAGTATGGACTTATGCCTGTACTATACATTTTTGGCGG
>CAYJIA010000063.1:0-10507 GCA_964370115.1 uncultured Eubacteriales bacterium | reverse complement strand
CCGCCTGAAATCCACCACAATTTAAAATTCACACAAAAAAAGGAACTGCCTCAAAAAAGCAGTTCCCTTATTTTATCCTTATTCTATCAGATTAGATAGAAACATTCACAAATTTGATTACGAATAGTACCGCAATTACTAATGCTACTATGTCTTTTTTTGTGAATTTGCCTGTGCAAATTGTGATTACTGTGTAAGCAATAGCTCCTATGCCTATACCGTTTGAAATTGAGTATGTAAGTGGCATAGCTACAAGTGCTAGGAATGATGGGATAGAAGATCTTGGATCTTTCATATCAACTTTAGCAAAGTTTCTCATCATTAAAACACCAACATAAATTAGAGCAGGAGCAGTAGCTGCTGCTGGAATTAGTGATGCAAAAGGTGTAAGGAATAGGCAAGCGAAGAAGCAAATTGAAACTACTAGGCTTGAAAGTCCTGTTCTGCCGCCTGCGGCAACGCCTGCTGCAGACTCAACGAAAGTTGTACAAGTTGATGTACCTGCTGTAGCACCTACAACTGTTGCAACAGAGTCACAAGTCATGCATTTTGTCATGTTGATAGGATCGCCGTTTTCGTCAAGCATATTTGCTTGTGCAGCTGTTCCGTATAGAGTACCGATAGTATCAAACATATCAACAATACAGAAAGTAACGATAAGTAGTATCGCTGTGATAACTCCGCCAAATACAGGGTTTGTAAATGCATTAGTCCATGAATCAGGATTAAATACGCCTGTAACACCTACTGTAGCAAAATCAGTAAATGATTGACCGATTTGACCCATGTCAAAAGAAATGCTAGAGCCTGTTGCTGGGTAGTAGATAACAGCTATAACTAAAATTCCGATTAAAACAGAACCTTTAACTTTTAGCTTATCAAGTATACCGATTAAAATAAGTCCGCCTAAAGCAAGTATAGCTGGCATAACAGTAGCAATACCACCCTCGCCTACAATAGCACCGTGAATGTCTACAAATTGCACTAGAGTATATTCATTTGCTTGAATAATACCTGCATTTTGGAAACCGATGAATGCTATAAATAGTCCGATACCTGCTGGAATTGCCTTTTTAAGACAGTCAGGAAGAGATTTTGCAATCGCCTCACGAAGTCCTGTAATAGACATAATAAGGAAAACAAGTCCTGAAACAAGTATGATAACAAGTCCTGCTTGGTAACCCTCTGTAACATTTCCACCGCTCATTATTTGAGGTAAAAGGAAGGAAACAAAGAAAAATGAGTTAAGACCCATTCCACATGCTTGGGCAAAAGGCATTTTCGCATAAAACGCCATAAGTAATGTGCCGACAACGGCAGCGATGATAGATGCAACGTAAACTGCGTTCCAAATTTGTTGGAATGCTGGATCTGCATCAGGTGCTAAATGGTTAAATCCTACGATTTGGTTTGGGTTTGTAACAACTATGTACGCCATAGCAAAGAAAGTTGTAAGACCTGCGATAACTTCAGTTCTTATGTTAGACCCACGTTTTGTAATCATAAAAAACTTATCCAAAATATATTCACTCTCCTATAAATATTTTTAAGGACAAATTTTATACTTTGTCCCCATTAATATATAAAATACCATTAAATTAATAAAAAATCAATATCTAATTTACAATTTATACATTTTTTATTGTCAAATTTGGTAGTCGCAGACAAGATTTCTACTTTGTATATTGAAAATTTAATAAATTATGGGTATAATATTTAATAATGGAGAATGGAGAATGCATAATGGAGAATTAATTTTAAGAAAATGCTTTGCATTTTCCACCACAATTCTACATTCTCAATTCTTAATTCTCAATTACAAAAAGGTGGTTTTTATGGATAAGTATGATGTTATAATAATCGGTGCAGGTCCTGCGGGGCTTACAGCTGCAATTTACTGTGGTAGAAGCGAATTTAAAACACTAGTTTTAGAAAAAATGTCGCCCGGTGGACAAATGGCGACAACGTCAGAGATTGAAAACTATCCCGGTTTTCCAAATGGCGTAGACGGGCCAACACTTGCCTTTGATATGTTAAAACAGGCACAAAATTTTGGTGTGGACGTTAAATATAAAGAAGTGACGGGAATAGAAGATTTGGGTGATGAAAAAATCGTCACGGTAAAATCAGGTGACCAGTTTAGCGCAAAAGCGATAATTTTAGCAATGGGTGCAAGCCCTAGGCTTTTAGGTGTGGACGGCGAAAATAAATTTAGGGGCAGAGGTGTGTCCTACTGTGCAACTTGCGACGGTGCGTTTTTCAGAGGAAAAACTGTTGTCGTGGTAGGCGGTGGCGACACGGCGGCAGAAGAAGCGAGATTTTTGTCGACCATTTGTGAAAAAGTATACCTAATTCACAGAAGAGACACGTTAAGGGCGGCAAAAATATATATGACAAAGCTTGAAAAATGTGAAAACGTAGAGTTTGTTTGGAATAGCACGGTAGAAGAAATTTTAGGCGAACAAAAAGTAACTGCCCTGAGGGTGAAAGACAAAATAAGTGGCGAAGAAAAAGAAATTGCTACAGACGGAGTTTTTGTAGCCGTGGGAACAGATCCACAGACAGAGCTCGTAAGAGGCTTTGTGGACTTAGACGAGAGAAATTTTATAATAGCCGACGAAACAACAAAAACAAATGTAGAGGGCGTTTTTGTTGCAGGGGATACGAGGACAAAAGTTTTAAGACAGGTGAGCACATCAGTCTCAGACGGAGCAGTGGCATCATATATGGTGCAGGAGTTTGTTTATAATTGAGAATTGAGAATGCATAATGGAGAATTAATGCTTTGCATTTTCCGCCACAATTCTACATTCTCAATTCTACATTCTCAATTTAAAGAAAGAGGTACTACTTGAATTTTATTAAAAAACATACAGAGCTTATCAGTTATGTTTTCTTCGGTGGGCTCACTACTGTTATAAACTGGGTGGCATATTTTTTTCTTGTGCGCCTATTGGGCGGTGCGCAGTCGGGCGAGGCTGTGCTCTGGTCGACTGCGATAAGCCAAATAATCGCGATAAGCTTTGCATACATAACAAACAGAATTTGGGTATTTAAAAGCAAGGCAAAGGGCATAAAAGACGTGAGTATAGAGATATTTAAGTTTTTCGCCTGTAGAGGCGTATCGTTTTTACTCGACTTAGGACTTATGTATGTTGGTGTCGTCATGCTCTTTGTAAACGACAGCGCAATGAAACTTATATCAAATGTCATAATAGTTCTGGTAAATTATATTTTTAGCAAAGTGTTTATATTTAACAAAAAAGAGAGTGGGGAAGAAAAATGAAAAAACCAATTTTAGTAATCATGGCGGCAGGCATGGGTAGCAGATACGGCGGACTAAAGCAAATTGACCCCGTTGGCGAAAACGGAGAAATAATAATGGATTTTTCCGTCTTTGATGCAATGCAGGCTGGCTTTTCAAAAGTTGTTTTTGTAATAAAAAAAGAACTTTTAAACGATTTTAAAGAAAAAGTCGGCTCAAAACTCGAAGAGAAAATTAAAGTAGAGTATGCTTTTCAAAATCTAGAGGACGTTCCAAGTGGTTTTTCGGTGCCAGAGGGCAGAGTTAAGCCTTGGGGAACAGGCCAAGCAGTGCTTGCGGCAAAACCATATATTGACGCGCCTTTTGCAGTAATTAACGCCGACGACTTCTACGGACGCGAGGGATTTATGAAAATTTCCGAGTTCTTTAAAAAAGAAAAAGAAAACGACAAAATGCAGTTTTCTATGGTAGGGTTTAAACTTGAAAACACCTTGTCTGAAAACGGGCATGTAGCGCGTGGAGTTTGCACAGTAGATGAAAACTCAAAACTTGTGACAATAACAGAGCGCACGAGAATAGAAAGACTGCAAAACACAGACATAGCTTTCACGTTAGACGACGGCAAAACTTGGGAAAAGCTTGAAGGCAACACAGCTGTATCCATGAATTTATGGGCGTTTGAAGAAAGTCTTATAGAAGAGCTTGAAAAAGGATTTGTGAAATTCTTTAAAGAGGAAGTTCCAAAAAATCCGTTAAAATCAGAATTTTTCCTACCGTTTTTAGTAAACGACTTATTGGCAGAGGGCAAGGCAGAGGTAAGTGTGTTACATTCTGACGATAAATGGTATGGCGTGACATATAAAGAAGATAAAGAAATCGTTGCAAGTGCAATTTCAAAAATGTTTAAAGATGGCAAGTACCCAAATCCTTTATGGAAGTAAAAGCTTAACACTTAGTTAATATATAAATCTCGATAATGCCTTATAATAAAAGGGTATATCGAGATTTTTATTTTTGTTAGGAGTTATTTATGCTGTCAAAATTTAGTGTTAAAAAGCCACTTACCATTTTCGTGGCGGTAATCATGATTATTGTTTTGGGTGTTGTATCATTAACTGGCATGACACCAGACCTTTTGCCAAGCCTTGATTTGCCATATGCAGTGGTAATCACTACTTATCCGGGTGCTACACCTGAGGAGGTTGAAGAGAGCGTAACAAAGCCTTTAGAACAGGCTATGGCATCGCTTGAAAACATAAATAGTATAAGCTCGACAAGCTCCGATAGTGTGTCGCAGATTATGCTTGAGTTTGCAGAGACTGCAAACATGGACGCCGTAGTGCCTGATATCAGAGAGAGCATAAACGGTGTGTCGGGACAGTGGGACGACATGGTGGGAACACCATTCATACTAAAAATTAACCCAAACCTTTTACCTGTAACCGTGTCGGCAATGAACATGGATGGCATGACAAATACAGAGCTTACAACGCTTTTAGATACAGAACTAAAAAGTAATCTTGAAGGCATAACAGGCGTTGCAAGTGTCGACATATCGGGCACTATAAACGAAGAGGTAGAAATTGTTATATCCGACAGCAAGATAGCTCTATTAAACGCGAAGATTGCAGAGAGTCTATACGAGCAATTTGACGAGGCAGAACAAGAGATTAACGATGCCACGGCAGAGCTTGAGGGTCAAATAGACGAACTAGACTCAGCCAAAGAGCAGATACAAGACGGCCAGTCTATGCTTTTAGATCAAACGGCACAAGTTGAAGAAGAGCTTACGGTACAAAAGCAAGAACTAGAGGCGGCCCTTGAAGAAATGGAGCAAGGACTTGTGGCGGCACAGGCAGGCCTTGTGCAGCTGCAAACGACCCATACGACGTTGACAGGTGCAAAAACCCAGTACGAAAATGCGGAAAATCAAATAGTAGAGATAGACAGCACTATAAATAGATTAAACGAAATCAAGACTAGCCATGCGGATTTAACTTCACAAAAGGCGTTAATAGATGCAAAAATAGCAGACCCTGCAACACCACCAGAAGAGCTTGAGGCGCTAAAAGCGGAGAGCGATAAACTCGCGTCACAAATCGCAACGCTTGATACAGAGCTTCAAACTTATGAAATAACAGCTGCCGATATCGACACAAAGATATCAGAGCTTGAACAAGAAAGACAGACAAACGAGATAGCCATAACTGCGATAGAGACAACGCTTTCTGCAATGGATATGGATATAAACACAATAGACGTGTCTATAGCCGAAGTTCAAACTCAAATAAACGAGACAAACGTAGGAATAGCTCAACTTGAAACAGCCATAGCACAAATGCAGACGGGCTCTGTTTCTATAGAAGACGGTCTAAAGCAACTTGAAAACGAAAGGCTTAAAGGAGCGCTTGAGCTTTCTAACAGTCTAAGTGAGGTAGTGGCAGGTCAAACGGCACTTCAAAGTGCACTTGCACAAACCGAGGGTGCACAAGAGGAGTTTGACACTCAAAAAGAAACTGCCTTAGAGGCGGCGGAGCTGGAAATCACAATAGAAATGATAAACGGGCTTATCACGGCTCAAAACTTTTCAATGCCCGTGGGATATATCACCGAGGGTGAGGACGAATACCTTGTTAGGGTAGGAGAACAAAAAGAAGGTGTCGATGAGCTTTTAGACATGGTTTTATTCGACACTGGAATAGATGATATAGGTGTTGTAAGGCTTAGTGATGTCGCAGATGTAGAGCTTACAGACAATTCGGCTGGAGTATACGCAAAAGTAAACGGCGAAAACGGCGTGGTGCTAAGTTTTTCAAAACAGTCAAACTATGCGACCGCAACGGTTTCGGAGAATATAGCACAAAGATTTGAAGAGCTAGAAAGCGAGTACGAAGGACTAGAGTTTTCAAACCTTATGGACCAAGGCGACTATATCAATATAGTAATAGGCACAGTTTTTGACAACCTTATCTATGGCGGTATACTTGCAGTGTTGATACTTATAGTATTCTTAAAAGACTTAAAACCTACCATAGTTATAGCGGCGTCTATTCCTATATCAATACTGTTTGCACTGGTGCTTATGTACTTCTCTGGTGTAACTTTAAACATCATATCACTGTCGGGTCTAGCGGTCGGTGTCGGTATGCTAGTTGACAACTCGGTTGTTGTTATTGAAAATATTTACAGAATGAGGGCGCAGGGGGTTCCGCCTCTAAAAGCTGCGGTGCAAGGTGCCTCACAGGTAAGTGGTGCGATATTCGCCTCGACACTTACAACGGTTTGTGTTTTCTTGCCTATAGTATTTATAGAGGGCATAACAAGACAAATATTTACCGATATGGCGCTTACCATAGGATATTCACTAATGGCAAGCCTTGTAGTAGCTCTTACACTAGTTCCTGCAATGTCATCGGGCATACTAAAAAATAACCTTACAAAAGAGCATAGAGTTTTTGACAAAATAAACAACGGCTATGTGAAAATTGCAAGAGTTTCACTAAGACATAAATGGGTCGCAATAGCGCTATCGGTTGTGCTTTTAATAGGAAGTGCATTTGTCGCGATTTCGGGCGGATTTATATTCATGCCGTCTATGAGTGGTACGCAAATTACGGTAGAGCTTGAAATGCCAGAGGGCGCAAGCTTTGAAGAAGTCGCACAGGCGACCGACGAAGTGGTCGAACAAATGCTCAGTATACCCGAGATTATAACCGCAGGAGCTACTATCTCGGCAGAGGGTAGTACACAAAGTGTCATGTCCATGATGGGCGGAGGCGGCGGAATGAGTGGCGCCTCAATCTATGCGGTTATAGACGAAAACGCAGGAGTAAAAGACTCGGTTATATCTGAACAGATTGTAGAAAAATCTGCAAGTATCGGTTATACCGTAACTGCAGAGGGCACTACCGACATGAGCTCTATGCTGAACATGGGTGGCGCAGGCGTATCTGCAAAAATCTACGGAAATGACTCGGATGATCTAATAGCAGATGCATATAAAATAGAAGAAGTGCTAAAAGACATTGACGGAATTTCAGAAGTGAACAACGGAATACAAGATGCGACGGACGAAAGAAGAATTATAGTCGACGAGGAAAAAGCCGCCGAGTATGGTCTTACAGTGGCGCAAATTTTCCAAGTAGTGGCACTTGACCTTATAGAAGAGAGCACGGCGACGGCACAACTTGACGTAGAAGGATATCAAAAAGATATAATTATTAAGCTTGAGGAAAAAGAAGATATAGATTTGGGTGCAATAGAGATAGACTATTCTACAAGAGACGGCGAGTCAGGCGTTATAGAGCTTTCTGAAATTGCAAGTGTTGAAAATACAAAAAGCTTAAATTCTATAAGTCGTGAAGATCAAAGAAGATATCTAAATATTTCTGCCCAAATTGAAGAAGGGCATAACATTACGCTGGTCACATCGGCGGTTGAAAATGCATTAAAAGATTTTGAAACCTTGCCTGGAAACTCGGTTGAAATAGGTGGCGAAAACGAGACTATCATGGAGGCTATAGAACAACTTTCCTTGATGCTTGCGCTTGCAGTGCTAATAATCTACTGCATAATGGTAGCTCAGTTCCAATCATTTAGATTACCGCTTATAGTTATGTTTACTATTCCGCTAGCGTTTACAGGTGGATTTTTGGCACTGCTTATCTCAGGGCACGAAGTAAGTGTCGTGGCACTTTTAGGACTTGTAATGCTTGCTGGTATCATAGTTAACAACGGTATAGTCTTAATCGACTATATAAATATACTAAGGCTTGACGGCATGGAGAAAAAAGAAGCAATAATACAGGCGGGCAAAACAAGGCTTAGACCGATACTAATGACAGCACTAACCACGGTTTTAGGACTAGTGTTCATGGCAGTGGCAACAGGATTTGGCTCAGAAATGACCCAACCAATAGCGATAGTTTGTATAGGTGGCCTATTATACGGAACCCTAATGACCCTGTTTGTGGTTCCAGCAATGTACGATATAATGGGTAAGAAGAATTTGGTGAAGAGAGAAGTAGAATAAAAAATGCTTTGGGATTTTTTAATCGATTGAGAATTGAGAATGTGTAATGGAGAATTAAGGTTCACGCCTTTGGCGTGTTTAAATTATAAAAATGCGTAGCATTTTCACCACAATTCTCAATTCTTAATTTTGCATCCTCAATTAAAGAGAAATTTTCTCTTGTAAACTTTGCTGTTTTGTGATAGAATTGTGACGCAATAATCGAAACACACCGAAACAGCAAATAATGAAAAGGAAGTGCAGACATGTTATCACATGCAAAAAAAGATTTTATCGAATTTATGATAGGCGCAGACGTGCTTAAATTCGGCGATTTCACCACTAAAAGTGGAAGAAAAACTCCATACTTTATCAACACAGGAAACTACAAAACAGGAGAGCAAATTGCCAAACTTGGCGAAAGCTATGCAAAGCTAGTTTTTGAAACAATTGGGCTAGAGTTCAATGCGCTTTTCGGACCTGCTTACAAGGGTATTCCTCTAGTAACAGTTACAGCGTCAAAACTTTATGCAAAACACTGTGTGAGCAAACCTTTCTTCTTTAATAGAAAAGAAGAAAAAGACCACGGAGAAGGCGGAAGCTTTGTGGGATATCAACCACAAGACGGCGACAAGATTATTATTATAGAAGATGTAATAACAGCGGGTACTGCAATTAGAGAAGTTGTGCCAATTTTAAGAGATGCAGCACAAGTTAATGTAAAAGATATGTTTATATCTGTAGACAGATGCGAAGTTGGAAATACTCCAGGCAAAACAGCTGTGGCAGAAGTAGCGGAAGAATTTGGAATAAAAGTTCATCCAATAGTTACAGTAAAAGATATCTATCACTATCTAAAATCTTCCGATAAATACTCACAGTACATGGGTGCAATGGAAGAGTACATGGCAAAATACTGCGTATAATAATATAGAAAAGGGAATGACAAATGCCGCATAATAACACACAACAAAATAAAGCGCATATAAGCGTAGATGTCGGAAATCCATCTGCAATAGGACTTTTGGGACTTGCAATAGTAACGCTAGTTGCATCTTCTCAAAAACTTGGTTTAACTGAGGGCACAGCACTGGTAATACCGTGGGCACTGTTTTTGGGAGCAGCCGCACAAGTGTATGCAGGAATGTTAGACTTTAAACTTAAAAACGTATTTGGCGGAACAGCTTTTTGTGCCTATGGATTTTTCTGGTTTGGCGTGGCCTCAACTTGGCTGATACAAAACGGAGTATTCGGAGAGCAAATGGCACAGTCAGCAGACACAACACAACTAGGAGTTGCGTTTTTGGGTTACTTTATATTCACAGTATTTATGACTATAGGTTCTATGGAGACAAACAAAGTACTCTTTATAATATTCCTATTAATAGACTTCCTGTTCTTGGGGCTGTTCATGAGCAGTTTCATGCCAGAGCTTCATATATTCCACGATATAGCAGCATACTCAGAGTTACTAATAGCACTGTTCTCGTTCTACGGCTGCGGAGCAAATGTACTAAACGCAACATTCAAAAAAACTTTCCTACCGCTAGGAAAACCGTTTGGGATTTTTAAGTAATTAATAGTTTTATAATTAATAATGAATAATTAATAATGAATAATTGTGGTGAAAATGCTACGCATTTTTAAAGTTAAACACGCCGAAGGCGTGAACCGCACTTCTGAACTATCGATTATAAAAGTAAAACGAAAAGGAGAAACGTCATGTCAAAGTTATTAAAAGTTAGTTCAATAGTAATTGCAATTTTAGGATTTATAGGATCGATTATTATGGCGAATGTACCAGTGTATGGTGAGATAGAGTTTTCTTTCACGTTGTTTTTGACGTATTTTGTCTCAGTTCTTATTATATGCACAATAATGTTTGCGTTAGCTTTAATCCTTGAGCGTGTAGACCAGATAGTGATGCAAAATTACAATATATCAAAGGATATAAAGAGAATTTTGGAGATAAGCAATAATAAAGAAAAATAAAACTTATTTACCGCCAGGAAAACCGTTTGGGATTTTTAAGTAATTGAGAATTGAGAATTGAGAATTGAGAATTGTGGTGAAAATGCTGCGCATTTTTAAATTAAAACACGCCGAAGGCGTGAACCTTAATTCTCCATTATACATTCTACATTCTCAATTGCGATTTGAGCACAACATCTTGTATCCTAAAATAAAAACAAAATATTTTATAAAAAAGCTTGCAATTTCCTACTTCTTAT